>CADCWB010000167.1 GCA_902806295.1 uncultured Sphingomonas sp.
AAGGTCCAAGGCAAGTTGCGAAACCCCTCCACGAACCGCAAGGCGGTGGTGAAGCCCACTTCGAACAAGCCGCCGAGGATAAGAAGAAACCAGGCCATTCCCGCTCCCGTCACTATGTCGCCGCTTCCAGGTGAGGATCGGCCTCCTGCGGTCTCCGCGCCGCCAGCAGGCAACCGGCAACGATCAGCAATGCTCCAGCCAGCGTGTAGGGCGAGAGCGGCTCCTCGAACATCAGCCAGCCGAACAGCGCCGCCCACAGGAATGCTGTATACTCCGTCGCCGCTAGATAGCTGGCCTCGGCCCGGGCGTAGGCCCAGCTAAGCAGCAACAGCGAGAAGGTCGACAGACCGGCAGCCACCACCAGCCATGGCCATTGCTCGGCAGGCGGGACGGAGGTGCCGATGAGCGGCAGGGCGGCCAGCAGGGCAACCCCGACCGTCAGGTTCTGGAAGAAACCGATCTCCAGGGGCTTCGCGGCGAGGCTCTGCCGCCGCATGAGGATGATGTTTACCGCATAACAAACGGCCGACAGCAGGATCGCAGCGCTCCCTAGCAGCGCCTCCTGTCCAAGATCAGCCCGCGCCTGCCCAAGCAGGATCACCAGCACCCCGCCAAATGCAGTCAGCGAGGCGCCCACGGTGCGCGGTCCGACCGTCTCGTGCAGCAGCACGGCTGCCAGATAAAGCGCGATCAAGGGAGCGATGAAGGCCAGCGCAATGGCCTGCGCCAGCGGCACTCGTCCGATGCCCCAGAAGAACAGCAAACCCATCACGGTTGAAAGCAGCCCGCGCATGATGTGCAGTTGAAGGACCGGGCGGCTGGGCCATGCCGTTCGCCCCGGAAGGTACATCAGCCCGGACAAGCCGACGCTGGCGAAGCTACGCCACAGCATGGTCGCGTAGGCGCCGATTGCCAGCACCAGCCCCTTCATCACCGCATCCATCGCGCTGAACAAGGCGATGCCGACCGTCCCGACCAAAAAGGCGTACGCAGGCGAATGGCGCGGTATGGGCATGGCGCGGCGCTACGCGATTGCGGGCCGGACGCAACCCTCCGCCGAGCGCAGCCGTTGCCGAACAATGGATAGCCCTCGCTTCACGCGCCTCCGCTTCACCGATGAGGTCCTTGCCACTTTGCCCTTCCCCAAGCGTGCGCTGCGCATCGTGCGCGGGCTTGGCTCCGGACTGACTCGAACACCCGATGGACGGCTGTTCGCGGTCGGCGACCGCGGTCCCAACCTGAAGGTCAAGCTGGCGGTGGAGACGTACGGGATGGACGGCGTGAGCCACGCCAAAGGCAGCGCGAAGATCATGCCGGCGCTGGAGGTCGGGCCCGCGATTGCCGAGTTGCGCATCGTCGGCGATGCGGTTGAACTCGTTCGCGCAATCCCGCTTAAGGGCCAGGACGGCCGCCCGTTGACCGGCCTGCCAACGCCGGGCAGCGCCAACAGCCGGATGGAGCCGGCGCTCCGCCCCGATGGCTCGCCGCATGTACCGGACCCAGGCGGGATCGATAGCGAAGGTCTCGCGGTCGCGCGTGATGGGAGCTTCTGGATCGGCGAAGAATACGGCCCGTCCCTGCTCCGGGTCTCACCTGATGGGAAGGTTCGCGCCCGCTGGGTTCCGCACGGCACCGAGGCAAGCTTCGCCGGCGCACCCTATTCTGTCGAAGCCGTCCTGCCGCGCCTCGCCGCCGCTCGCCAGGTCAATCGCGGGTTCGAGGCAATCGCGCTGTCGGACGATGGCGCTCGCCTGCACCTCGCCTTTCAGAGCCCGCTGGCCCACCCCGACCAGCAGGCCCACGCCGCAGCGGCCCACGTTCGGCTATGGACGATCGACACGAGCGCAGGCGTGCTGCTGGCGCAGTACCTCTACCCGCTGGATGAGCCCACGAGCTTTCGGCGCGACTCGGCCAAGGAACCGGTCCAACGGTCCGACATCAAGGTCAGCGAGCTGCTGTGCGTAGGTGCAAACCGCCTGCTGGTATTGGAACGCGGGTCGGAGACAACCAAGCTCTACCTCGTCCAGCTGGATCCGACGTGCGTTCTTACCGACGAACATGCCGTTGCCGAAACCCGGCCGACCGTGGAGGAACTCAGCGCCGGCGGGTCGCTCGACTTGCCGGTCCTTGCCAAACGACTGCTGCTCTCGACCGACGAACACCCTGAGGTAAGCGCCGACCTAGAAGGCATGGTCATGCTGGACGAGCGGACGTTGCTGCTCGTCAACGACAATGATTTCGGGATCGAGGACGTCGGCACTGCCTTCTGGCGAATCGAGTTGCCGCAGCCGCTCTGACCGCTATTCGGCTGCGTCCAGTACCGGTTCGGTCGTTGCTTCGATCTCCGCCGCCTTGGCCTCGACCAGACGCACGATGTGATCGACCAGGCCCTCGTCCGAGACGTGGTGGTCCGTCACGCCCGAAAGATAGACCATGTGCTTGCCGTTACCGCCGCCGGTGATGCCGATGTCGGTTTCGCGCGCCTCACCCGGCCCGTTGACCACGCAGCCGAGGACCGACAGGCTCATCGGCGTGCGGATGTGCTGCAGCCGCTCCTCCAGCTTCTCCACCGTGCGGATCACGTCGAAGCCCTGGCGCGCGCACGACGGGCAGGAAATCACCCGCACCCCGCGGTTGCGAACGCCCAGGCTCTTCAGGATCTCATAGCCGACGCGAACCTCTTCCTCCGGCTCCGCAGAGAGCGACACGCGGATGGTATCGCCGATGCCGCTCCACAGCAGCATGCCGAGGCCGATCGAGCTCTTCACCGTGCCGCCGATCAGGCCGCCCGCCTCGGTGATGCCGAGGTGCAGCGGGCAATCGAGCTCGCTTGCCAGCTGCGAGTAAGCGGCGACCGCCAGGAACACGTCGCTCGCCTTGACGCTGATCTTGTAGTCGCGAAAGCCATGCTCCTCCAGCACGCGAACATGGTCCATTGCGCTTTCCACCAGCGCGTCGGGGCACGGCTCGCCGTACTTCTCCAGCAGGTGCTTCTCCAAGCTGCCGGCGTTGACGCCGATGCGCATGGAGCAGCCGTTCGCTTTCGCGGCGCGGACCACTTCGGCCACGCGCTCAGGCGAGCCGATGTTGCCGGGATTGATCCGCAGGCATGCCGCGCCCGCATCCGCTGCCTCCAGCGCCCGCTTATAGTGGAAGTGGATGTCGGCGACGATCGGCACGTTGGCCGCGCGGACGATCTCGCCAAGCGCCGCCGTGCTGTCCTTGTCCGGGCAGCTTACCCGGATGATGTCCACGCCCGCTTCCTCGCAGCGGCGGATCTGGTCGATCGTTGCCCGTGCGTCGGAGGTCGGCGTGTTGGTCATGGTCTGCACGGTGATCGGTGCATCGCCACCGACCGGCACGTTGCCGACCATGATCTGGCGGGAGGGTCGGCGCGCGATGTCGCGCCATGGGCGGATGGACATGGGAGCCGATATAGAGCGCGGCGAAGACAGAACCAAGGCGGCCCTCCGAAGTAGGTTAAATTCGCGTTTTCTGCTAATGCCGTGCCTTAGACTCGGGAGAACCTGAGGGTGGAAGGTTCGGTCGTCCTAACGCGTCGTGGAGCCGTCCGATCTCGCCGGGCGAGGACTCCTACGCCCTTTGTTCAGCGCTACTGGGCCTTTTTGTCCTACAGCCATGCCGACGTTGCAGATGCCGGCTGGCTGCACGGCGCCTTGGAGCGCTTCCGCGTTCCCAAGGAATTGGTCGGACGGCGCACCCAGCGTTTCCTGGTTCCGCGCAAGCTCACCCCCATTTTCCGCGACCGGAACGAACTGGCCGCGTCCGCTGACCTGAGCCAAGAAATCCGCGAGGCGATCGAGTGCTCGCGCCATCTCATCGTGCTCTGCTCGCCCGCGGCCGCGCAGAGCCGCTGGGTCAATGAGGAGATACGCACCTTCAAGCGGCTGCGGCCCGATGGAGAAGTGCTGGCCGCGATCATTGCGGGCGAACCGCACGCTAGCGCGCTGCCCGGGCGCGAAGCCGAGGAGTGCTTCCCGCCGGCGTTGTGCGAGCGCTACGACGGGCGCGGCCGTCCCACGCGCGAGCCGACCGAGCCAATCGCCGCGGACTTGCGGGAGCAGGCAGACGGGCGACAGCAGGGACTCCTCAAGCTGGTGGCCGGCATGCTTGACCTGCGTTTGGACGATCTTGTCCAGCGCGATGAACACCGCCGAAGTCGGAAGATGGTGCTGGTCACCGCCGCGTCGATCGCCGGCATGGCGCTTACCAGTACCCTGGCGGTCACTTCCATTCAGGCCCGCGATGCTGCTCGCGAGCAGCGGCGAGAGGCGGAAAGCCTGGTCGGCTTCATGATCGGCGACCTCAAGGACAAGCTGGAACCCGTTGGGCGCTTGGACGCCCTCGATGCAGTCGGCGCGCGAGTGCTGGCCTTCTACGAGCGGCAGGACAAGGAGGACCTTTCCGACGAGGCCTTGGCACAGCGGTCCAAAGCGTTGACCCTGATGGGCGACATCGCGCAGCGACGGGGCGACCTGGATCGAGCCTTGCGCCATTATCGGGAAGGCTTGGAGGGTACGGCCGAAGCCCTGCGCCGCGATCCCGGCAATCCGCAGCGACTGTTCGATCACGCACAGAACGTCTTCT
>CADCWB010000168.1 GCA_902806295.1 uncultured Sphingomonas sp.
AGCGCTTTATTACGACAACATCAACCGTCAGGTCGGGCAGCGGTTGGGCGGACTGCACAGCGCCCGGCTGGTGATCGAAAGTCTCGATTTCGAGGACGATTATGCCCGCTTCCATCGCTCGGGCGATTGGACCGGGGCGGAGCGGGTCGTGGTCGGCGCGGCTGAACGGTTGAAGGCAGCCGGAGCCGACGGATTGCTGCTGGCATCCAACACCATGCACAAGTCGGCCGAGGCGGTAACCACGGCCACTGGCCTGCCGATCGTGGATATCCGGGACGCCACAGCCGAGCGGATCGTTGCCGACGGCCGGAGTCGCATCGCGCTGTTGGGCACTCGCTTCACCATGACCGAGACCTGGGCCCGGGCGCCTTATGAGCAGCGAGGGATCGTCCTTCAGGAACTCACGCCCGATTGGCGGAAGGAAGTCGACCGGATCATCTACGAAGAATTGGCGGGTGGCCGGGTGGTCCGGGACAGCCAGCGGAAGCTGAAGACGTTGATCACGGAACTAGGCAAGCAGAAGGTCCAGGCGATCGTGCTCGGTTGCACGGAACTGGTGCTGGCGGTGGACACTCGCGCAAACGTACTTCCCGTCTATGACACTACCGCCATTCACGCCCGTTCCGCGGTGGAGTGGATGCTGGCCGAGCAGGAACAGGCGAGGGCGGCAGCCTGAGCGGCTGGCGCGGCAGCCCTGCCGCGCCTAGATAACAAGCATGAACCGCACTCCTGCCGACCGTCCCGAGCACCCGCGGGCGGCCGAGCGCTTCAACGAGGACCAGGCGACCTATACGGTGAAGGGCGGGGGCGAGGCTCCCGATCTGGAAGCGGGGGTGGCTGCCATCCGTAATGTGCTGAAAACCCTGCCTGGACGGCCAGGGGTCTACCGGATGCAGGACGCCAAGGGCGATGTGCTGTACGTCGGCAAGGCGCGGGCGCTGAAGCAGCGAGTAACCAATTACACGCAGGTGTCGCGACTGTCGAAGCGATTGCAGCGTATGGTTTCGCAAACCCGCTCCATGACGATCGTCACCACCCGGACTGAAGCCGAGGCGTTGCTGCTCGAAGCTCAGCTAATCAAGCGCTTCCGCCCGCCCTACAATGTGCTGCTGCGCGACGACAAAAGCTTCCCTTTCATCCTGTTGCGGGAAGATCACGACTACCCCCGCGTGCAGAAGCACCGGGGAGCGCGGCGGGCCAAGGGCCAGTATTTCGGTCCGTTCGCCAGCGCCGGGTCCGTCACCCGCACACTTAATGCGCTACAGAAGCTGTTCCTGCTAAGGAGTTGTTCGGACAGCTTCTTTGCCAATCGCTCGCGACCCTGCTTGCTGTACCAGATCCGCCGTTGCTCCGCGCCGTGCGTCGGGCGCATCGGGCCTCCCGACTATGCCGAGTTGGTGGAAGACGCGAAGAACTTCCTGACCGGCAAGTCGACGGGCGTACAGGCCCGACTGGGCAAGTCGATGGCCGAGGCCGCGGAAGCGCAGGATTTTGAGTTGGCGGCGGTGTACCGTGACCGGCTGCGCGCGCTGACCTACATCCAGGGCAGCCAGACGGTTCATGCCGAAGGGTTGGGTGACGGCGACATATTCGCACTCGCGTGCAAAGCCGGGCAGATGTGCATTCAAGCCTTCTTCATCCGGGGCGGGCAGAATTGGGGACATCGCAGCTTCTTCCCCGCGCACACCAACGATGTGCCGGAGGCGGAGGTGCTCGCCAGTTTCCTGGTGCAATTCTACGAGGACATGCCTCCGCCCAAGCGGGTGCTGATCGACCGCGACCTGCCCGAGGCCGAACTGCTGGCGGAGGCCCTGTCGGAGCGCGCGGAACGCAAGGTCGTTCTGGAACGGCCGCAACGCGGCGATCGGCGCAAGCTGATGGAGCAGGCTCGTCGCAACGCCGAGGAAGCACTGGACCGGCGCATGGCGGAGAGCACCACTCAGGGCAAATTGCTTCGTGACCTCGCCGATACCTTTGAACTGCCCGACCTGCCCAAGCGGATCGAGGTATATGACAACAGCCACATCATGGGCACCAACGCGACCGGCGCGATGATCGTCGCCGGGCCGGAAGGCTTCCGCAAGAACAGCTACCGCAAGTTCAACATCAAGTCGGGTGTGACCCCTGGTGACGACTTCGGCATGATGAAGGAGGTACTCGAACGCCGGTTTGCCCGGCTGGAAAAGGACGACCCAGATCGGCAGAGCGGGGAGTGGCCCGACCTGCTGCTGATCGACGGCGGCCGCGGTCAGCTCAATGCCGTGCTGGAGATCATGGAGGACGCGGGCGTGCACGACGTTCCGGTAATCGGCGTCGCGAAGGGACCCGACCGGAACGCCGGCCGCGAGGTGTTCCACCTGCCCAATGGCCGTGAGGTCACGCTCCCGCCCAATAACGCGCTGCTATTCTACCTCCAGCGGCTGCGCGACGAGGCGCATCGCTTCGCGATCGGCACCCACCGGGCCAAGCGAGCCAAAAACCTGACCACTTCAACTTTGGACGAAGTTCCGGGCATCGGCCCCAATCGCAAGCGCGCGCTGCTGATGCACTTCGGGACCGCTAAGGCGGTGAAGGGCGCGGCGCTCGAGGATCTTGAGCGAGCGCCGGGCATCAGCAGAGCGACGGCTCGACAGCTGTACGACTATTTCCACCCGAACAGATGAGGTTCATCGCGCCCGCCATCGTGCTCGCGCTCCGCTCTCATGGCGAGCATGGCGCGGTGGTGCGGATGTTGACCGAGGCGCATGGGCTACAAGCAGCCTACGTCCGCGGCGCACGGGGGCGGCGCATGCGGCCGGTGCTGATGGCGGGTAATCTCGTCGAGGCACAGCTATCGGCTCGCACCGACATGCAGCTTCCGCAGGCAATCATTGAGCTGACCCGTAGCCGTGGGCCGCTGTTGAGCGAACCGCTACCCGCCGCCGCTATCGAGTGGGCCGCTGCGCTGACCGCCACGGCACTGCCCGAGCAACAACCCTATCCGCGCCTCTATCAGGCGCTTGGCGGACTACTGGACGCAATTGAGGCGGCGCCATCGGCGGCGGGGTGGGGCGGATCGCTGGTGCGATACGAATTGCTGTTATTGGCCGAGCTGGGCTTCGGCCTCGATCTGGACCAATGCGCGGTGAGCGGCGCTACCGAGCAATTGGTCGCTGTGTCGCCACGCTCCGGTCGAGCAGTCAGCGCCATCGAGGCTGAGCCCTACTCCGGGCGCCTGCTGCCGCTGCCACCGTTCATGCTTGCTGGCGGGCCGGCGTCGTTACCGGATGTGCTCGACGGCTTGGCGCTGACCGGCCACTTTCTGTCGCGGGACTTGCTTACGGAGCGGGCGGATGTGCTCAGCGAAGCTCGTTCTCGGCTGGTCGAGCGCTTGCGCCGGGCCGCCGGGCACGCCTAGGGTCCAGGCCATGTCAGCGTTCGATACCATGGCGGTGCTCTTCCCGCATGAGGCGGCAACTCGCGGGATCACGGTTCGAGTGGCCGTCTCCTACCTCGCCGAACAATCCGCACCCGCCAGCGGAAGATGGTTCTGGTCCTACCACATCCGCCTGGAGAATAAGTCGGCCAAGAGCGTGCAGCTGCTGTCGCGGCACTGGCGCATCACCGATGGTCGTGGATCGGTGCACGAGGTGCGCGGTGAAGGCGTCGTCGGCGAGATGCCGTTGATCGCTCCTGCCGCCAGCTTCGACTATGTATCCGGCTGTCCGCTTTCCACCCCCACCGGAGCCATGGAAGGCAGCTACCGCATGGTGGACGAGGACGGCGGCGGCTTCGACATCACGATCCCGCGCTTTCCGCTGGTCGGTCCTGCCTGATCCATGCGGATCTTCACGATCGGGTATGAAGCCACGACCATGCCGGAGTTAGTCGCCGCACTAACGCGCGCCGGAGTGCGGCAGGTTCTCGACGTTCGGGCGCTGCCGCTTTCGCGTCGGCCCGGCTTCTCCAAAACGCCCCTGCGCGGAGCTCTGGCAGAAGCCGGCATCGGCTATGTTCACCTGCGTGCCGTCGGCACCCCCGCAGCAGGTCGAGAAGCGGCGCGCAAAGGTCGCCAAGCCGAGCTGGAGCGCATCTACTCGGGACAGCTGGAGCTTCCCGAGGCGATCGCCCAAGGGGCGCAGATGGTCGAGTTGGCGACGGAAACGCCGAGCGCCTTGCTGTGTTTCGAGCGGGAGCCGGCCGGCTGCCATCGTTTGCTGTTGCTGAAGTGGGTGGCCCCGCACGCCGAGGTCACCCACCTGTTTGCCTGAACGCTAGACGTCGGCGGGTTCGCTGGCTTTGGTTTCACTGACGATCAGCGCTTCGATGTCGGGGATCGGACGTCCGCTCATTTCCTTGTTGATCGTGCAGACGACCCGCCGTTCGACTTCCTTGTGGAGCGCCTTGCGGAGGACGCCGAGCGCCTTGGGCGGCGCAACGATGCACAGGTGCTCGAAGTCGTGTTTGAGCACTCGGCGGCGCAGCTCCTCGGCTGCGTCCTTGACCCAATTGTCTTCGTCCTGTTGCTTGAAGTCGGTTTCTTCCATTGCCGGGCGGTGCGTGTCGCCGCCGGACCCGCCAGCAGCAGCCGTTCCCGGTGAATCGGTCTTCAGGTCGCGATCGTGATGAGCATCATCGCGCTCGTCATGCGCCTCCGTCCGCAGGTCGATCTGGTTCTCATCGCCTTGGTTGCGAAAGAACAGCATCTTGCGGCCATCGAGCACCAGCACGAGCGCGTTGTTGGGAATCGGCATTCCGGTCTCCTTGTTACCAAGGTGAAGAACGCGAGGAGAGGCGGCGTGGTTGCGCGATACACGCCGCCGCCCGACTCATTCCATCGCGGGGTCGACCGGCTTGTCGAGTTCCTGCTCTCCGGTGGACGCGCCGTCGTCTGGCGCGATGTCGCCCTCGATCGCCTCGACCTCGACCTCGTCACTCTCGTCGATCCGAGCCACGCCGACCACATGCTCGCCGTCCGCCACGCGGAAAATCATCACGCCCATCGTGTTGCGGCCGGCGATGCGGATGGAGCCGACCGTGGTGCGGATCATCTTGGCCTGATCGGTGACCAGCATCAGCTGCTCGCCCGGCTTCACGGGGAAGCTCGCCACCACGCGCCCGTTGCGGGCCGCTGTGTCGATGTTGGTGATCCCCTGACCGCCCCGGTTGGTGCGACGATATTCATAGGCGCTGGTCCGCTTGCCGAAGCCATTCTCGGTTATGGTGAGGATAAACTGCTCCCTTTCGGCCAATTCGGCCAGGCGATCGGCGGGCAGGGTGCAATCCATGCCCTCGCGCTCGCGCCACGGCGGGCAGCGCAGATAGGCTTCGCGCTCCTCCTGCGTGCTCCCGGCCCGACGCAGGATCGACATGGAGATGACTTCGTCGTCGCCGAGCAGTCGGACGCCGCGCACGCCAGTCGACGTGCGGCTCTGGAATTCCCGCACGTCGGTGGACATGAAGCGGATCGCCTTGCCGTTGCGGGTTGCAAGCAACACATCGTCCTCTTCGCTGAGTAGGGCGACTCCGATCAAGCGATCGGTGACGTCCTCCTCGCCTTCTTCACCCTCCGAAGTTCCGAACCGCATGGCGATCTTGCCGGCGGTAGGAATGTTGCGGAACGCGTCCATGCTGTTGCGGCGCACGGTGCCGTGGGCGGTCGCGAACATGATATGCAGCGCGGACCAGCTTTCCTCGTCCTCCGGTAACGGCAGGACGGAGGTGATGACCTCCCCCTCGGCCAACGGCATCAGGTTCACCATCGGCCGCCCGCGCGCGGTGGGGTTGCCTTCGGGCAGGCGCCACACCTTCATTCGATAGACCCGGCCGAGATTGGAGAAGAATAGCACGGGATTGTGGGTCGACGTCACGAACAGGCTGGTGACCGCGTCCTCGTCCTTGGTGCCCATTCCCGAGCGACCCTTGCCGCCGCGCTTCTGTTCGCGAAACAGAGCGAGCGGCGTGCGCTTGATGTAACCCGTCATAGTGACGGTGACGACCATTTCCTCGCGCTCGATTAGGTCCTCGTCATCGATGCCATCAGCCGCAGCCGCCAGTTCGGTCATCCTGGGCGTCGAGAACTCCCGGTCCACCTCGTCGAACTCGTCGCGCATCAGCTGATACAAGCGCACCCGATTGCCTAGGATCTCCAGCAGTTCACCGATGGTCTTCGACAGGCCTTCCAACTCGTTGCCGATCTCGTCACGGCCCAGCGCGGTCAGGCGATGGAGGCGCAGCTCTAGGATGGCGCGGACCTGTGCCTCGCTCAGCCGGTAGGTCTCGCCGGCGGCCTGCGGCTCGACCGCCTCGACCAGCTTGATATAGCCCCGGATCTGGTCGCTGGCCCACTCGCGAACGAGCAGCTTCTCACGCGCCTCGGCCGGGCTCGACGAGCCGCGGATCAGGCGGACGACCTCGTCCAGGTTGGTCACCGCGACCACCAGTCCCAGCAAGATGTGCGCCCGCTCGCGCGCCTTCAGGAGCTCGAACTTGGCCCGGCGGGTGATCACCTCCTCGCGGAACTTGATGAAGCTCTCTATGATGTCGCGCAGCGTCAGCGTTTCCGGGCGGCCACCACGGATCGCCAGCATGTTGGCCGGGAAAGAGCCTTGCGCCGGAGTGTGCCGCCACAGTTGGTTCAGCACCACTTCGGGGGTGGCATCGCGCTTCAGCTCGATGACGACGCGGACGCCCTCGCGGTTGCTCTCGTCGCGGATGTCGGAAACGCCCTCGATGCGCTTTTCCTTTGCCGCTTCGGCGATCTTCTCGACCAGCGCATTCTTGCCCTGCTGGTAGGGGATCTCGGTCAGCACGATCGTCTTGCGGTCGCCCCGGCCTTCCTCGATCTTGTACTTCGACCGCACCACCACCGAACCGCGCCCGCTGGTATAGGCCGAGCGGATGCCGGCGGTGCCCAGGATCATGGCGCCGGTCGGGAAGTCCGGTCCCTTCACATGCTCCATCAACTGTTCGGTCGTGACCGCGGGATCGTCAATGTAAGCGCGG
>CADCWB010000169.1 GCA_902806295.1 uncultured Sphingomonas sp.
CCGCGCGAGTCGCCCCTACGGACGCTCCTCAAAGCCGCTCAGCACTTCCGCCAGCCAGCCGCCGGCAGTCAGCGCGCTGAGATCGGTCGGGTCGAGCAACGGGTCCCATTCGGTGAGGTCGATCACCCGCAGCTTGGGGAACGCGGCCGCGAGCTTCGCCGCTTCGAGGAAGTCGAGGTTGGAGAGCCCACCCGCTCGGGCGCCGGGCGCGCCGGGGAACTGGCTGCGGTCGATCACGTCGATGTCGCAGTCGAGCAGGATGGCGTCGAGCGGCTCCAGCCGGGCCAGCGCCTGATCCATCGCCCAGGCGGCGCCATTCTCCCGCACGTCGTTGGCGGTCAGCACCAGATGGCCACCGGCGAGCGCATCCTCATGCATCACGCGGCTGTTGGCGTAGGGCGCGAGCCCGATCTGGCAGATGTTGGTGCCCGGCAGCCCGTCCTCGCGCAAGGCCCGGACGGGATTGCCGTTGCCCAGCCCTCCCTCGGTGCTCCGCAAATCGAAGTGCGCGTCGAGCGTGATCAGGCCGACCCGCGTCAGCGGCACGCCGAGCGCATCCGCCAACCCCAGCACGCCGGGCCGGGTCACCGCATTGTTTCCGCCGATCAGCAGGGTGAGCTGATGCGCCACGGTGCTGGCGGCCACCGCCTCGCGCAAGGGAGCGGTCGCCTGTTCGATCGTCAGACCCTCGAGCACGACATCGCCGCGGTCGTTGACCGTGGTTGCGAGCTCCTTGCCGCTATCCACGTCATAACGCCCGATCCGCCGCAGCACGGCACGCAACGCACCCGGCGCGAGGTCGCAGCGTCCGGGCGTGACCGAGCCGGTGCCAAGCGGTGCTCCGACCCATCCGACCGGCGCGCCTTCATCACGGGTGAGCAAATCATCGAGGTTGGGCCAGGCGCTGGTCATTGCGTGGCAAGGTAGCAAGCCCTTATGCCCCGCGCCATGTGGGACCGCCTGCTCGTCGATTGTCATGTCTGCACCATGGTGCCCGCCCGCGGCGATCCGCTCGGGCTGGTGCAGAATGGCGCCATCGCCATCGCCGATGGCAAGATCGTCCGGGTCGGCAAGCGCTCGGAGATGGCAGGGGCGCAGGTCAAGGAAGTCGTCAAGCTGGGCGGCACCTGGATCACCCCGGGCCTGATCGACTGCCACACGCACCTGGTCTTCGGCGGCAACCGCGCGCAGGAACATGCCATGCGCCGGGCGGGCGCGAGCTATGAGCAGATCGCCAAGGCGGGCGGCGGGATTGCCTCCACCGTCGCCGCGACTCGCGAGAGCTCGGCAACCGAGCTGATCGACAGCGCCCGTCGCCGCCTCCACGCCTTGATCGCCGGCGGCTGCACTACGGTCGAGATTAAATCGGGCTACGGCTTCGACACGGCGAGCGAGCTGCGCATGCTCAACGTCGCTCGCGCACTAGGGCAGCAGGAGCCCGTGCGCATCTTCCCGACGCTGCTTGCGCTGCACGCGCTCCCGCCTGGCGCCAACCGGACCGAGTTCGTCCGGATGGTGATCGAGGAGATGATTCCGGCCGTCGCCCGCGCCGGGGTCGCGACGGCGATCGATGGTTTCTGCGAGGGCATCGGCTTCCTGCCGCATGAAATTGAGCAGCTGTTCGCGGCGGCCGAGGACCATGGCCTGCGGGTCAAGCTCCATGCCGAGCAGCTCAGCAATCGCGGCGGGGCCAAGCTCGCCGCCCGCTACAGCGCGCTCAGCGCCGATCACCTCGAATACCTCGACGAAGCCGGCGCGGAGTCGATGGCCGAGGCGGGCACGGTGGCCGTGCTGCTGCCGGGTGCATTCTACGCGCTGGGCGAGCAGCAGAAGCCGCCGGTTCAGCTGCTCCGCGATTTCGGCGTGCCGATCGCGGTCGCGACCGATTGCAACCCTGGCACTTCCCCGCTGCTCAACCCGCAATTGGCGATGAATATGGCCTGCACCCTGTTCGGCCTGACGCCGGACGAGGCGCTAGCCGGCATGACCGTCAACGCGGCGCGCGCGCTCGGACTCGATGGCGAACTCGGAACGATCGCGCCCGGCAAGGTCGCGGACCTCTGCGCCTGGCGCATCGATCACCCGGCCGAACTCGGTTACTGGATAGGCCTGCCGGGTCCTGAGCGGCGGATGCTTGGCGGAGTGGATACGTGGGGCGTGGCGGGCTGAAGGGAACGTCATCCTGAACTTGTTTCAGGATCCAGTCCTCCGCTAGCGCGGCAGTTCACGTGGATACGTGGATGCTGAAACAAGTTCAGCATGACGGGGGTGAAATGACCGACGGACGCATCGATAACAGCCGCCGCATTCGCGCGCGCCGCGGGAGCGAGGTCAAGGCCAAAAGCTGGCTCACCGAAGCCGCAGTCCGCATGCTCCAGAACAACCTCGACGAAGAGGTGGCCGAGAACCCGCAGAGCCTGGTCGTCTATGGCGGCATCGGCCGGGCGGCACGCAATTGGGCCTGCTATGACAAAATCATCGAAGCCCTCGAACGGCTGGAGAACGACCAGACCCTGCTGGTCCAGTCGGGCAAGCCGGTCGGCGTCTTCCGCACCCATCCCGACGCGCCCCGCGTGCTGATCGCCAACTCCAACCTGGTGCCCAAATGGGCGACGTGGGAGCACTTCAATCAACTCGATCGCGCCGGCCTGATGATGTACGGCCAGATGACCGCCGGCTCGTGGATCTACATCGGCACCCAGGGCATCGTCCAAGGCACCTTTGAGACCTTCGTCGAGATGGGCCGCCAGCATTATGGCGGCGACTTGCGCGGCAAGTGGATCCTCACCGCCGGCCTCGGCGGCATGGGCGGGGCGCAACCTTTGGCAGCGGTGATGGCCGGGGCCCACTGTATCGCCATCGAATGCCAGGAAAGCTCGATCGAGAAGCGGCTCGCCACTCGCTATCTCGATCGCCGCGCCACCAGCATCGATGAGGCGCTGGAGATCATCCGCTCCGCGACGGAGCCGACCAGCGTCGGCCTGCTCGGCAATGCGGCGGAAATCATCCCCGACATGCTGACCCGCGGCATCCGCCCCGATGCGCTGACCGACCAGACCAGCGCCCATGACCCCGCCAATGGCTATCTCCCGATCGGCTGGTCGGTCGCCAAGTGGCATGAGATGCGCGAGCGCGACCCGGCCGCCGTGGCGCACGCCGCTCGCATCTCCATCGCCCGCCACGTCGAGGCTATGCTGTCGTACAAGGAGATGGGCGTGCCGGTCTTCGACTATGGCAACAACATCCGCCAAGAAGCCAAGGACACCGGCGTCGCCCAGGCCTTCGACTTCCCGGGTTTTGTGCCAGCCTACGTCCGCCCGCTGTTCTGCCGCGGCATCGGCCCGTTCCGCTGGGTGGCGCTGAGCGGCGATCCCGAGGACATCTACCGCACCGACCAGCGGGTGAAGGAGCTCATCCCCGACGACCCGCACCTCCACCGCTGGCTCGACATGGCGCGGGAGCGGATCGCCTTCCAGGGCCTGCCCGCGC
>CADCWB010000170.1 GCA_902806295.1 uncultured Sphingomonas sp.
CCCGGAGTCACCGGAACGCCCGCCTCCGCCATCAGCTTCTTGGCCGCGTCCTTCAGCCCCATGGCGCGGATCGAGTCGGGCTTCGGCCCGACCCAGATCAGCCCCGCATCGAGCACCGCCTGCGCGAAGTCGGCATTCTCGGAGAGGAAGCCGTAGCCGGGATGGATCGCCTCCGCCCCGGTCTGCTTGGCGGCGGTGATGATCCGCTCGCCAACCAGATAGCTTTCCCGCGCCGGGCTCGGCCCGATGTGCACCGCCTCATCCGCCATCCGCACATGCAGCGCCTTGGCGTCCGCGTCGGAGTAGACGGCCACCGTGCGGACACCGAGCTTGCGCGCCGTGCGGATGATCCGACAAGCGATCTCGCCGCGGTTGGCAATGAGGAGGGAGGTGATCATCACAAATCCTCCCCGGTACGGGGAGGGGGACCGCTCAGCGCAGCTGAGTGGTGGAGGGGATCCGTCTCACCACAATGAGCAACGATCATGGTGATTACCCCATCCATGTTATTCAGAACTTCCCTTGCAGGCATGCGGAGGACACGGAACCCGGCAGTTTGCAGCATAGCATCCCGCGCGGCATCCTTCTGCGGCCGATCACCGAAGCTATGATTATCGCCATCAACCTCGATGATGAGGCGACTGCCGAGGCACGCGAAGTCCGCCGTGATCTGCTCAAAAGGGAACTGCCGTCTGAATTTGAATACGCCTGGTCGGGTGCGCAGCACTTGCCATAACAGCACTTCGGGCAAGCTCATTTGCTTCCGGAGGTTACGAGCGCGCTTCAGCTGTCTGATGCGCGCTTGGAGGATGCTCGGCCCCCCTCCACCCCTCGGCTCCGCCGCGCGGTCCCCCTCCCCGTTCCGGGGAGGATCTTGCTGCAACCCATCCACGATCACATCCTGAACACGCCAAACTGCGGCCGCTCCGGGATCGGCGCGTTCAAACACGCCGCGAACGCCAGCCCCAGCACATCCCGCGTCTGCACCGGGTCGATGATCCCGTCGTCCCACAACCGCGCGGTCGCGTGCCAGGGGTTACCCTCGTCCTCGTAGCGCTGGCGGACCGGCGCCCTGAACGCCTCCGCCTCTTCCGCCGTCCACTTCTCGGCGTCCCGATGCACCGTCGCCAGCACCGACGCCGCCTGCTCGCCGCCCATTACGCTAATGCGGCTGTTCGGCCAGGTGAACAGAAACCGCGGCGAGTAGGCCCGCCCGGCCATGCCGTAGTTGCCCGCGCCGAACGACCCGCCGATCAGCACTGTGACCTTCGGCACCTGCGCCGTGGCCACCGCCGTGACCAGCTTGGCGCCATGCTTGGCGATGCCCTCCGCCTCATATTTGCCGCCAACCATGAAGCCCGAAATATTCTGCAGGAACAGCAGCGGAATACGGCGCTGGCAGGCGAGCTCGATGAAGTGCGCGCCCTTGACCGCGCTTTCGCTGAACAGCACCCCGTTATTGGCCAGGATTGCCACCGGCATCCCCCAGATATGCGCAAAGCCGCACACCAGCGTCGTGCCGAAGAGCGGCTTGAACTCGTGCAACTCCGACCCATCGACGATGCGGGCGATCACCTCACGCACGTCGTACGGCGCGCGGACGTCTTCCGGGATGAGGCCGTACAGCTCTTCCGCCTCGTACGCTGGCGGTCGCGGCTCCCGCACCGCGATCCCCGCCCCGGCCTCGTCGCCAAGGTGCGAAACGATATCGCGAACGATCGTCAGCGCATGCTCGTCGTTCTCGGCAAGGTGATCGACCACGCCCGACTTGCGCGCATGCAGGTCGCCGCCGCCCAGGTCCTCGGCGCTGATCTCCTCGCCCGTCGCCGCCTTTACCAATGGCGGACCGGCGAGGAAGATCGTGCCCTGGTTGCGGACGATCACGCTCTCGTCGCTCATCGCCGGCACATAGGCGCCGCCAGCCGTGCAGCTGCCCATCACGCAGGCGATCTGAGCAATGCCTAGAGCGCTCATGTTGGCCTGATTGAAGAAGATGCGCCCGAAATGGTCGCGGTCGGGGAACACCTCGGCTTGGTGCGGCAAGTTCGCGCCCCCTGAGTCCACCAGATACACGCACGGCAGCCGGTTCTGCTCGGCGATCTCCTGCGCGCGGAGATGCTTCTTTACTGTCATGGGATAGTAGGTGCCGCCTTTAACCGTGGCATCGTTGCAGACGATCATCGCCTGTCGCCCTGACACACGGCCGATACCCGCGATCATGCCCGCTCCCGGAACCTCGCCCTCGTAAAGGTCGCACGCCGCCAGCTGACCAATCTCCAAGAACGGCGAGCCCGGGTCGAGCAACCGCTCCACCCGCTCGCGTGGCAACAGCTTGCCCCGGCCGACATGCCGCTCGCGCGACTTCTCGTTTCCGCCCTGTGCCGCTTGCGCCACGTCCGCCCGCAGCTTCTCGGCCAGCGCCCGATTATGGCGTGCGCGCGCGCGGTACTCGGCGGAGTCCGGCTGAACTTTGGTCTCGATCCGGGGGGCACTCATCCCATCCGCCTAGCGCTTGGGCCCGCGCACCCGCAACCCCGTCCGACCGCCGCGCGTTCGCCAGCCATCAACCCCTTAGTGGAGCCCGGCATGTTTCTTGAATTCAATCGCGACAACCAGGTCACCGACGCTGAGGCTTCCCAGGAGCAGGTGGAGGAGATCGTTAATCGCCGCCTCGGCCGCCTCGAGGGCAAGGTCACCAGCGCCGAGATCCACATCAGCCACGTGAAGGAAAGCCGCACCAACAATCCCGAGTATCGTTGCTCGATTGAGGTTCGGCCCGAGAACCTCGGCGCGGTCGCGGCCTCAGCCGAGGGCGTCGGGGTGGAAGCGGTGGTCCGCTCAGCCTGCGACAAGGTGCTGCACGCCTACGACAAGGTCGTCGGCAAGCAGGCCGCCCGCTAGCCCGCGGCTCCGATCAACTCCCGCCCGATCAGCATTCGGCGGATCTCGTTGGTGCCGGCGCCGATGTCGAGCAGCTTGGCATCGCGCATGTAACGCTCGACGGGCCAGTCCTTGGTGTAGCCCGCGCCGCCGAGCGCCTGCACCGCCTCGCCCGCAACCTTGAACGCGCTTTCGCTCGCCAGCAGGATCGCGCCGGCTGCATCGAACCGGGTGGTCTTGCCCGCGTCGCACGCCTTGGCGACCTGGTAGACGTAGGCCCGCGCTGAATTAAGGGCGACATACATGTCTGCGATCTTGGCCTGCATAAGCTGCTGCGTTCCGATCGGCTTGCCGAATTGCTGCCGCTCCCGGACATACGGCAGAACCACGTCCAGGCAGGCCTGCATGATGCCGAGCTGGATGCCCGCAAGCACCGTACGCTCATAGTCGAGCCCGCTCATCAGCACGCCGACGCCGCCGTTTTCCGGCCCCATGATGTTCTCGGCCGGGACGAAGCAGTCGTCGAACACCAGCTCGCTCGTCGGCGAGCCGCGCATGCCGACCTTGTCGATCTTCTGGCCGACGGAGAAGCCCTCCATGCCCTTCTCGATCAGGAAGGTGGTGATCCCGCGCGAGCCTTCGCCGGTCTTGGCGTAGACCACCAGCACGTCGGCATAGTGGCCGTTTGTGATCCAAAACTTGGTCCCGTTCAGTCGGTAGCCGTTGCCGCTCTTCTCGGCCTTGAGCTTCATCGACACGACGTCGCTGCCGGCCGCCACCTCGCTCATCGCCAGCGCACCCACCTTGGTGCCGTCGATCAACCCCGGCAGATACTTGCGCTTCTGCTCGTCATTGGCCCAGCGCCGAACCTGGTTCACGCACAGGTTGGAGTGTGCGCCATAGCTGAGCCCGACCGAGGCCGACGCCCGCGCGACCTCCTCCTGCGCGACCACATGCTCAAGATAGCCGAGGCCAAGCCCGCCCCACTCCTCTTCGACCGTGATGCCGTGCAGCCCCAGCTCACCCATCTGCGGCCACAGCTCAATAGGGAACCGGTCGTCCCGATCGATCTCCGCCGCGAGGGGCGCGATCTTGTCGGCCGCGAAGCGCTGGGTGCTGTCGCGGATGGTGTCGGCCATCTCGCCAAGGTCGAATTCGAGTCCGGGTGCGGACATGCTGGCGCTCTCCTTTAGGCCCCCGCCGCTAGCAGAGGCTCCAACGCTTTCACAAGCCGACCGGAAGGCCTATGTGCAGTGCAGCATTTCTTGCAGGAGCGAAGCCATGGCCACCGCCGCCAACGATCCCGTCGTCATCCTCTCCTACGCGCGCACCCCGATGGGCAGCATGCAGGGCGCGCTGGCCGACGCCAGTGCTACCGATCTCGGCGCAACTGCAGTCAAGGGGGCGGTCGATCGTGCCGGCATCGACGGCGCCGACGTGGACCGCATCTACATGGGCTGCGTCCTGCCGGCCGGCCTCGGTCAGGCCCCCGCCCGCCAGGCTGCGATCAAGGCCGGCCTGCCGACCTCGGTCCAGGCGACCACCGTCAACAAGGTCTGCGGCTCCGGCATGCAGACGGTGATCATGGGCTCCGAAGCCATCGCCACCGGCAATGCGGACCTGATCGTCGCCGGCGGCATGGAGTCGATGACCAATGCGCCCTACTTGCTGAAGAAGCACCGCTCCGGCGCCCGAGTCGGCCACGATACTGCCTACGACCACATGTTCCTCGACGGGTTGGAGGATGCCTATGAGGAAGGCCGCGCCATGGGCAGCTTCGCCCAGTGCACCGCCGACGAATATCAGCTCACTCGCGAGAACATGGACGCCTACGCGATCGAGTCCCTGAACCGGGCCAAGTCGGCGATCGACAATGGCGGGTTCGCCGATGAAATTGTGCCCGTCACCATCAAGAGCCGCGCTGGCGAGACTGTGGTGGACACCGATGAGGCCCCCGGCCGCGGACGCCCGGACAAGATTCCCCAGCTAAAGCCCGCTTTCGCCAAGGAAGGCACCATCACCGCCGCTACCAGCAGCTCCATTTCGGACGGCGCCGCGGCAGTGGTGCTCACTCGTGAGTCTCTCGCGCGGGAGAAGGGGATCGAACCACTGGCCCGCATCGTCGCCAGTGCCGCTCACGCCCAGGCTCCAGCCGAGTTTACCGTCGCCCCGATCGGCGCGATCCACAAGGTACTCGACAAGGCCGGTTGGAAGATCGGCGATGTCGATCTGTTCGAGGTCAATGAGGCCTTCGCCTGCGTCGCCATGTTCGCGATGAAGGACCTCGGCATCGGCCATGACAAGATCAACATCCACGGCGGCGCCACCGCGCTCGGCCATCCGATCGGCGCCAGCGGCACCCGCATCATCGTCACCCTGCTGAGCGCACTCAAGCAGAAGGGCCTGAAGCGCGGTATTGCGAGCCTCTGCATCGGCGGCGGCGAGGCCACGGCGGTTGCGGTGGAGCTGGTTTGACCCGTTGGGCGGTCCGGTCAGCAGAACCAGCTGACCTGGAGCAAATCGGTCGATTGGTCGAGGCGAGCGGGCCGTTCCCCGGCGATGCCTTGCCCGAGATGATTGCTTCTTACCTCGCCGGCATCAGCGAGGCAGACTGTCTGGTCGTCCACGATTAGGCGATGATTGTGGCCCTGCTCTACTCGGACGCGGAGTTCCTAACGGAGGGCACCTTATTTGCGGGCTATGGCGACGCAAAACATATGTGTGAGGAAGTTACTGAACCCGCCCGATTCCGGCGATCGCCTGATCGATCAGCGCCCGGTCTGCGGCGCCGTCATGCCGCTCAGCGATAATCTTGGCGGCGGCGCGAGCGGCCGCTTCGGACGCAGTGGCGCGGAGCTGCTGAACGGCGGACCGCTCCTCGGCGG
This sequence comes from uncultured Sphingomonas sp., assembly GCA_902806295.1. Classification (GTDB taxonomy): domain Bacteria; phylum Pseudomonadota; class Alphaproteobacteria; order Sphingomonadales; family Sphingomonadaceae; genus Sphingomicrobium. The sequence continues at coordinate 5,766 of CADCWB010000170.1, forward strand.
CGATCTTGTCTTCGGCCATGCGGGTGCGGCGCTCGACCAGCGCCTGGGCGTCGGTTTCGGCCTTCGCGCGGATGCCGTCGGCCTCGTGGCGCGCACGCTCCAGCATCGCGGCGGTCTCGGCATCGGCGGCCGAGAACTTCGCTTGATACTCGGCCTTGAGCGCTTCGGCCTCGGCACGCAGCGCGGACGCTTCATCCAGCTGCCCCCGGATGGCAGCGATCTTGCCGTCCAGCGCCTTGCCAATCGCCGCCGGCACTTTCTTCCACAGCATCAGCAGGACCACGACCAGCATCGACAGACCGACCAGCATGGTCGCGTCGAAGCCGAGCGCCTTGGGATCGACCTGATGCTCGACGCCCGCCTGCACTTCGGTGTGAGCGGTTTCGGTGATCGGCGAATTAGCCACGGACCAGCTCTCCCTGAACGGCCGCGTGCGCCGTCGCAGGGTCGACGGTCAGTCCCGCCACCCGCTGCACCATCGCCGCTGCCGCGTCGGCTGCGACTGTCTCGATCTCGGCCTGTGCGGCCAAGCGAGCCTGGCCGATCCGAGCGCTTGCTTCTTCCAGGCGCCCACTCATCGCCCGGTCGGCCTCAGCCACCCGAGCCTCGGTCGCCTTGGTCGCGCTTGCCTTGGCTTCCGCTGCAACCCGCATCGCGTCCGCCCGGCTCCTGTCCATGGAAGCGCGATAGTCTTCCTCCAGCCGGTCGGCCGTTTCGCGAGCCGTCGCGGCTTCCTGCAGGTCGGCCGCGATCCTGTGGTCGCGAGCGTCCACCGCCCCCTGTATCTTGGGCACCATGCCCAAGCCGACGACGAGGAAGACCGCGCCGAACACGATCGCCAGCCAGAACAGCTGCGATGCGTAGATTTCGCCGATCTGGGCGATCTGCGGCATGGCCGACCCCTAAGGAAGCGCTAGTGGACTGGTTAAGCGACGAACAGCAGGATCATCGCCACGACGAACGCCAGCAGGCCGAGCAACTCGGCGGCGGCGAAGCCGATGAACAGGCGGCCCTGCTGGCTGTCGGCAGCGGCCGGATTGCGCAACGCGCTCTCCAGGAACGAGCCGAACACGTTACCTACGCCCAGCGCGGCCATGCCAACGCCGATGGCGGCCAGACCGGCACCGAGCAGCTTTGCGGCTTCTGCGTCCATGATGAAACTCCCTTTGTTTATTCTTGTGGTTAGTGAAGATTGATCGCGTCGTTGAGGTACAAGGACGTCAGCAGCGCGAAAACATAGGCCTGGATGGCGGCAACTAGCAGCTCTAGTGCGGAAATGCCGATCATCAGGATGAGCGAAGGAAGGCTGACCACCGGCGCGACCCACAGCGCCTCGGCGTTGAGTCCGTTGATCACGAAGCCGGCCAACACCTTCAGCAGGATATGGCCGGCTGTCATGGCGACGAACAGTCGCAGCGCCAGGCTGAACGGCCGAACCATGAACGACACGAACTCGACGGGGATCAGGATCGGCATCATCCACCATGGCGCGCCCGCCGGCACGAACAGGCTGAAGAAGTGGAAGCCATGCTTGGCGAAGCCGACGATCAGCACGATGGCGAAGGAGACGATCGCCAGCACGGCGGTGACCGTCAGGTGGCTGGTGACCGTGAAGGGGTGGATGCCCGGGATGATACCGAATGGCAGCAGGCCAAGGATATTGGCCACCAGGATGAACATGAACAGCGAGAAGACATAAGGCAGGAACTTGCGCCCCTTCGGCCCGATATTGGTCTCCAGCATGTTCGACACGAAGCCGGTGACGCCTTCGACAGCGACCTGCCAGCGGCCGGGCACCAGCTGCCGCTTCATTCCACCCAGCATGAACAGCCAGATGACGGCGAGCGTCAACAGCATCCACAACGACGAATTGGTGAAGGCGATCGACTGCCCAGCAATTTGCCAGTCATGGCCGAACAATGGTTCGACCTGGAACTGGTGCATCGGATCGATCTTGCCCGGTTCGGCGGCCACTTACGGGTCCTTCTTGGCGTTCGCGTTCGACATCTTGATGATGCTCCAAAAGCCGCTGGCGGTGCCAAGCACCATCAGCGTGATGAAGAGCATCGGCCACGTTCCCAGCAGACGATCCAGCGCCCAGCCGATCAACGTACCGCCCAACAGACCGCCGATCAGGGTAGCAAGAACGCGCTGGCCGAGCTGTTCATTAGCATCGGCCTTGGGCGCGGTGCCCGTCCTGAGCGCTTCCTTCCGCTGCGCTTCCTCCAGCCTCTCATCGAGGCGGTCGAGCCGCGCATCCGGGGGAAGCCGGTGGTCTTGTCCGGGCTCGTCTTCCACCATGATCCTCATACTCCCCATGTGCGCGGCGACGCCCGTAAAGTGAGCGCCATCCACGAAAGGCAAGGAACATGGCGGCGTTCAAGCCCGCCAAGGCGCGGACCCTTTAGAAAGGGCGGCGCGGCCCGTCAACCGCCGCGGCGGTGCGGCAGTGTCGCGCCAGCCGCTTAGCCGCCGCGGCAGTAGTCCGGCACTGGAGCGCCCTGGCCGGCGCCGCGCCGCCGCCATACGCCGTCGGACAGCAGATAGGCCTCGCCCACAGCTACCCGGCCCAGCAGCGTGCAACCCGCGGTGATGCCGACCTCCGACGGGCTGACCTGCCGCCGCTCCGCCAAGCCGGTGTAGAGCGCACGTCGACGGATGTTCACCCCCTCCGTCTGCGTCCGCGCCGGGCCACCGATCGCGGCCGCGGGCGAGGCATAGCCGAGGTAGCCGTCGAACCGCTCGCCCACTTGCCCAGCCGCCCGAGCCTGCGTCAAGGCTGTGCGCTGCACCTGTGCGGCGGTTGGGATGGCCAGCGACAAGGCCGCCGCCCCAATCAGAGCCGCCACCCTCATCGCGGCGGACTCGCTGGCTGTTGCGGCTGCTGCGGCGCTTGCGGGAAGGCATCCGGGTTCTGGTTGATCAACTGGTCGACGTCCCGCTGCATCCGCACCAGCACCTCCTGGCGGATCGCCACATTGAGGTTGATCTCGATCGGCTTCTCCGGCGTCTTGACGGAGATGCAGCCGGCCAGCGCCGGTGTGAGCGCGGCTGCGGCAAAAAGGCGGAGGAGGGATTTCATCGGCTTACCTCGTGCTCGGGGGTTCGGTGGCGATCTGCTGCTCCACCGGAGTTTGGGTCTGAGTGGTCTCTTCCTCACGGCGGCGGACCTCCGTGGTGATCCCCGGAATGTCTTGCAGCGGAACCTCCAGGGTAGTGGAGATCAGGTTGCGCGGGTCGCGCATCGACTTGGCCATGCCGATCAGCGCGCGGAATGGACCGCGGATCGAAACGTTGAACTTGAGCGGCAGCTTGGCAGTGACCCGCCGCAGGAACCGCGCCGTCCCGGACTCGCCCAGAGCCACGCCATCGATGGTCAGCCGGGTGCCGAACTCGCCGGCGAGGTCCCCATCGAGTCGAATGATCATCGACTGGAAACGCAGGTCGCGCAGCGCATCGAACGCCAGCCCCCCAGCGAAGCCGAGGTTGGCCCGGTTGACCACGCCGTTGTAGCTGAGCGACCCACCCGGCGGCCGCGACACCAGCCGGCCACCAACCACCCGCCCGCCATTCTCGTCGAACACCATCGGCAGCACGCCGTCGAAGATGCCCGTGGCGCGGATCTCCTTGAACTCGAAGCTCTGCACGAATCGATTCGCGTCCAGCCCGACCACTTCGAACGTCAGTCGTTTGGCACTCGGCCGGCCAACGTTGATGATCGTTTCATGCAGGATCAGCTCGCCGCCCATGAACGGCCAGCGCCCGCTCTCGATCTTGACCAGCTGCCCAGGCAGCAGCTGATAACGAATCACCCCGTTCTGAACCAGGATACCGGGGTTGATGCCGGCCACCTGAATGACCTGCCCTGGCGCAGTCTCGAGCCCGAGCAGGTCGGAGAAGCGCATCGTGCCCTTCAGGCCCGTGACCGGACCGAAGGCCGCAGCAAGGTCCATGTTGTCGGTCGAGAACTCGCCTGTCGACGTGACCCGGCCATTGCCATTCCAGTTGATCCGCCCCTGGCCGTAGACCGACCCGTTGACCAGGGCGACCACACCCTCGCTCAGCCGGGTCAACTGCTCGGGCTGAAGACCGCCGGGCCGGAAGCTGATTCCCGGTACGTCGAGCACCGCGCTGCCGGCATCGCCACCCAGGTCATGCCGGATCGATACATTCGTGACCCTGGCGCCCGTGCCCAGGTGGTTGAGCGAGCCGTCCGCAGTGATCCGCTCCCCTGTCAGGCTGAAGCGCACGTCGTTGCTGCGCAGCGGGTAGAAGCGCGGGTTGGGCGCCATGTCACTGGCGGTGAGTGCGCCATCGACGGTCAGACGGGAGCGGTAGAACAGCCAGTTTCCGCTTGCCTCCGTCATCCGGATCGGCACTCGCCCGACCACGGCATCGGCGCCGTTGAAGGTTCCGCGAATGCCGCTGCCGCCGAAGCTGCCCTTGAGGTCCTGCGCGTTGAGCAGGATCGGCGCGTCCGACTGCCCCATCCGCATGCGCACCGCATCAAGGTCGAACTCGCGATCCTGGTTGAACCTGGCGCGTCCGGCCAGCAGCGCGAACGGCGAGGCGCCGAGGCGCCCGTTCAGCCGCAAGTTGCTGCTTGTCGCGCCAACGGCCAGCGCGCCACTTGGATTGCGCACGACCACCGCCCGGCCCGCCGCACAAATCGGGATGCTAGTCTGGCCGAGCTGCAGCGCGCCCAGCTTCAACGAGGCGAAGCTGACCGGCGTGCAGCCCCGCCCGAACTCCAGCGCTCCGCCCGGCCCGAAGCTGCCGCTGACTGGTACGCGAAGGCCGCGCACTCCCCCGCCCGACACGGGTCCGTCCAGCAGCACCACGGTATTCACCGCCGTCGAACCGTTGCGCTGAGCGGCGAAGCGCACGGGTGCCAGCGCCAGCCGAGCACCCGCGGCGGCATAGGGTGCGATCTGCGCCAGCCCACTGAGCGGAGCGCCGCTCCGTGGCTGGCTCAGCGCCACCCGCGCGGTGGGCAGGCCGCCGCCTTGCGTCGCGATGTTGCCGTCGATGCGCAGCCTGCCCTGCGGCCAATAGTAGGTGATGCCGTCGCCGCCCTCGACCTGGATGCGCGCGCCCGATCGGCTGCGAACGTTGGCGGTCTCGATCCGCACCGCGCCCCCGCCAGCAAAGTTCACCAGCCGGAGCGAGCCGCGGGCATTCATGCCGGTGGTGGCGCCCGCGATCGCCCGGCTGATCGCGGCGGCCAGCGGCTCCAGCGGCGTGTCGTTCACGCCGCCCAGCGCGGAGGTGAAGCCGGCGGTGAGCGACGGCGCCAGATCCGCTCCCTGCGCCGCGTAGTCGGCGACCAGCGTGATATGACCCTTGGCAGCATTGAGCAGATAACTGCCGTCCAGCAAGGTCCGCTCGGCCCGAACCTCGGCTAGGCGCGCCTGTCCGGCGGCAAGTTTGATCGTGCCGAGGATGCGGGTCGGATCGCCGCCGAACGTCAGGTTCCCGTTGATCGCCGCCAGCCCGTTGTCGCCAGCCGCCAGCGTCGCGGCGCTCATGCGGCCCTTGCCGGTGAACCGCTCGAATGCCTCGGTGAAGCGGACATCGACATCGAATTGCGGACGGGTGAGCGCGATATTGCTCGCCGGGCAGGCAAAGCTTGCCGCCGACAAAGGACCGCTGACCCGCGGTCGGCGGGCGTCGATGGCGATCCCAACGGCAGCCCGCAACCCATTCAGCTCGCACCGGCCGGGCGCCAGTCGGGGTGAGGCTGCCGCCAGCCGACCGCGGAAGCCCCCGGTCAGGTTGCCGGCCCCCTCCACAGCCACTCCCAATGGCCCAAACGGCGTCGCCAGGGAGATCGAGGTATCGGCCACATCGACGCTGATGTCGGGCAGCTCGAACGGCCTGCCGCTGGGTGGCGGCAACAGCCGGTCGAGCTGGCCCCAACTGATCCGGTTACCGGTCATGCGCCCGTTCAATCGCACGCCGCGCGCGACCACCCGGTAGATTTCGACCCGTCCGTTCAGCCGAATGCGCATCTGCACCTGGGCCACGCGGGCCGTCAGATCGGGACGGCGCGGATCGCCGATGACGAGGTTGCTGATCTTCTGCGTGCGCAGCCCGACGCGATCGAGCTTGTAGGTCGCCTGCACGCCCCGGCTGCGCATCTCGCGCGCAAGGATGTCCGACGCGATCGGCCGCCGCTGGGTCCAGACCACACCAAACGCCACAATAAGCAGAGCCAGGAAGCCGAGCAGGACGTAGCCGAGCAGACGCGGCCATCGGCGATGGTGCTCCACGAGCGCCGCCCCTGGCTCCGGCCCACCCGGGTCCTCGTCTGTCACGCCCTACCCACCATGAACAGTCACAAACCTTCTTTCGTGCCGGCCGTTCCGCCTCCGGCATGAACATGTTGCCTCAAACGAGCCGTTCTGCCTAACCTGTGGCCGATGAGCGACAAGCCGAACGGCGCCGACGGGCATCGCGGGCGCCTCCGGCAACGGCTGCTGGACGGTGGTGGCGACGCGCTGCTGGACCATGAACTGGTTGAATATCTGCTGACTCTCGCCGTGCCCCGGCGGGATACCAAGCCCTTGGCGAAGCGGCTTATTTCCGAGGCCGGCGGGCTTGGCCAGCTGCTCGAGAAACCGGCGGAGGTTCTTCGCCGCGAGGGGTTGAGCGAGCGAGAGCATGATCGGGGCGCTGGCCATCGCCAAGGCGACCGCGCAGCGTTTGCTCGAGACACGGATCGAAGAAAGGCCGCTGATCTCCAGCTGGGATGCGCTCGGCGATTACCTGCAAGCGACGATGGCGCACCAGCTGATCGAGGAAGTGCGCGTGTTGTTCCTCAACGCCAAGAACCACCTACTCGCCAACGAAGCGATGTGGCGCGGGTCGGTGGACGAAGCGGCGGTCCACGTCCGTGAAGTGATCGCCCGCGCCATCGCGCTCGGCGCCACCGCGCTGATCATCGTGCACAACCACCCCAGCGGCGACCCCACCCCCAGCCAAGCCGACATCCGCCTCACCCGCGACCTGATCGACGCCGGCCGCCACATGAAAATCGGCGTCCACGACCACGTCATCGTCGGCGCAACCGGCCGCACCAGCATGCGGGCGCAGGGACTGATTTGACGGAGCGGTGTGTCCGCTTTCCACCCTTGCAGACATTCACGCCGAACGTCCGCTGACGACCCAAAGCGGACGTTCAATCCCTCTGATGCGATGGTCGATCGCTGAGCAAGAACATCACCATCAAGCATGGCACAAGCAGGCCAATGGCAGCTTCGGGCGGTAAGGTGGCAGGTAGTCGGACGGCAAAGGCAGGGGCAAGTAAACTGAAGCAAGCAACCGAGTAGAAGGCGGTCGCCAACAAAAGCAGGACAGCTTGTTGGCGAGCAGCACTCTTCCAAGCCGTAACCGTCGCAATGATGCCGAACACGACTGCGGCCATCGCTACGACGACGGCAGCAACGCCGATACCGCTTGCTGCTGAGATGGCGCTGGCTTTCGAGCCTATCAGACTGGAGGTGATAAGCGGTGGACCTAGCATCATCAGTGCCGACCACCGCGAGTAAGACTGCCAACTCATAACCACGATGTAGCCCCACGTGGGCGGATGTCGAGGCGGACCTAGCAGCGTCCGCTTTCCACCCATAGCAGACATAAGGTCACCTTCGTTGCGGCCTCGGCCCTCTCCTGCTAGCCGCCGCCGCCATGATCCCCCGCTATTCCCGTTCCGCCATGGCCGCCATCTGGTAGCCTGAGAACCGCTTTCGCATCTGGTTCGACATCGAGGTCTACGCCGCCGAGGCGATGGGCGAGATCGGGATGATCCCGGCCGACGAAGCCCGCAAGATCGTCGAGGCGCACGCCCGTGGTATCATCAACCCGGTCGACGTGCCCGCCATCGACGCGATCGAGGCCGTCACCAAGCATGACGTGATCGCCTTCCTGACCTGGATCGGCGAACGCCTGGGGCCGGAGAAGCGCTACCTTCATCAGGGCATGACCAGCTCGGACGTGCTCGACACCGCGCTCAGCGTGCAGCTGACCCAAGCCGCCGACATACTCCTCGCCGACCTCGACCAATTGCTCGCGGTGCTGGAACGGCGCGCGTTCGAGCATAAGCTCACCCCGACGATCGGGCGCAGCCACGGCATCCATGCCGAGCCGGTGACCTTCGGCCTCAAGCTGGCGCAGGCCCATGCCGAGTTCGCCCGCAACCGCGACCGGGTGGCCCGGGCGCGCGAGGAGATCGCCACCTGCGCCATTTCCGGCGCGGTCGGCACCTTCGCCAACATCGACCCGCGGGTCGAGGAGCATGTCGCGGAGAAACTGGGCCTTCGTCCCGAGCCCGCCTCCACGCAGGTCATCCCGCGCGACCGCCACGCCATGTTCTTCGCGACGCTAGGAGTGATCGCCTCGTCGATTGAGCGACTGGCCACCGAAATCCGTCACCTCCAACGGACCGAAGTGCTGGAAGCAGAGGAGTATTTCGCGCCCGGGCAGAAGGGCAGCTCGGCCATGCCGCACAAGCGCAACCCAGTACTGACCGAGAACCTAACCGGCCTGGCTCGGGTGGTCCGTTCGGCGGTCACCCCGGCGCTGGAGAATGTCGCCCTGTGGCATGAGCGGGACATCAGCCATTCCTCGGTCGAGCGCTACATCGGCCCCGACGCGACCATCACGCTCGACTTCGCCTTGGCGCGGCTGACGGGGGTCATCGACAAGCTGCTGGTCTATCCGGAGCGCATGCAGCGCAACATGGACCGTATGGGCGGCCTCATCCATTCGCAGCGAGTTCTCCTGGCGCTGACCCAGGCCGGCCTCAGCCGCGAGGACTCCTATGCACTGGTGCAGCGCAACGCGATGAAAGTCTGGCAGTCGGACGGCGCACTCTCGCTATTGGACCTGCTCAAGGCCGACCCTGAGGTCACCGCCGCCATCCCGGCCGAGCAGCTCGAGCAGAGCTTCGACCTCGGCTATCACCTCAGGCAGATCGATACGATCTTCACCCGGGTGTTCGGGCGCGCTTAACGCCTGCGCTGATCGTCCGAAGCAAGTTCGAGCCGACGCTCGGCGAATGACAAGGCGAACTCGGTCGCCACTCCGTAGAGCGTATGCGCCAGCAACCCACGAGCATGGGCCTGCCAAGGATAGGCGTTCGGCTTGGCTCCAAGGCCCGTCACCGTGTTGAATACTTCGTCCTGAGCAACGAACAGACCCAACCCGAACATCGCGCCCCGTGCCACGCCGTTCCCGGGGAGCTTGTCGCGCAGCAAGGCGTAGCCGATGGCGGGTGCAATCCCGATGCCATAATGGGTGACCTGGCTGGTGGCTTCATGCACCGCAGGTGACAACTTGGTCCCCGCAGCATCCTCAATCTTCGAGATCAGGGCTTGCGCCGGCGGCTCGCCACCTGGCCGAACGGCAGTCGTCTGCGCCCGGGCGCCAGCGTCTTCGTGCCGCCAAATGAACCAGTCCAGCCGGTCCAGCGCCCACACGCCGAAGGCTCCCGCAGCGGCACCAAGTGCCACCTTGGTGAGCGTGCCACCACTCCCACCCGAGGCATTGCGCTGAACTCTGTCTCTTGCTGCCTGGCTGGGCATAATCCGGTCCTTCGCCGCCGAAAGCGGACCAGCACTCAACGTCGACTGCAATGGGCCGTTCCGTTTAACGCCGCGGTACAGCCTTCAGATCATCGTAGATCCCGCCGACGAAGTTGTCCGGCTTGATGAACCCGTCGCTGGCAATCGTACTCGCATAAACCGCGGTGGGCTTCGACGCGATCACCTGCGCCCGGCTGCGGCCGGCCCGGATGCCCGCGGCGACCTTGCCGCGAACGTCCACCAGCATATCGTGATAAGCTTGGAGCTCAGCCCGGGTCGCCACCGGTCCGTGGCCGGGGATAGCCCTCCCGCCCGGCTTCACCAGCGCCAGTCCGCGCTTGGCGGCAGCGATCATCCCATCGATGGATCCGCCGCTGTCCCGATCGATGAACGGGTATGTCTCCTTGTGGAAGAAGGTGTCGCCCATGTGGAGCACGTTCGCTCCCGTCCAGTAGATGAGCGAGTCGCCATCGGTATGCGCGCGGGGCACGTGCACCACCTGAAGCGTGTCGCCGTTGAGGTGGAAGCTGATCTCACGAGTGAAGGTGATGACTGGCAGACCCGCCTTGCCGAGCGCCTTCGCGGTATAGCCGTAGCGCTTGCTGACGGTGTCGACCGCCAAGCGCTTGCGAACATTGTCCTGAGCGACAATCACGGTGCCCGCACTGCCCAGCGCCTCGTTCCCACCCGTATGATCGCCATGCCAATGGGTGTTGATCAAAAAGCTGACCGGGTCAGGATCAATCCCCTTCACGGCCGCGATGATCTTGGGCACCAGTGGCGCGAACTGGTCGTCGATCAGGACATTGCCGTCCGGACCGTAGCTGACCCCGATGTTGCCGCCGGCGCCGAACAGGACTGCCACTCCCGGAGCAACCTGCTCGACCTTGATCTCGACCTTGGAATAGTCCTGCTGCTGCGACGCGGCGGGAGCGGCAAGCAAGACCGCGGTAACGGCCAGCAACGATGCACGCATGGTCTCTCTCCCCCTATGTTGGGGCGAACTTAGCGCCCGATCATGCCTAAGCAAGCTGGCCTAGTGGCCAAGCGCTTCCTTGATCCGGGAGAAGAAGCTCTTACTGGCCGGGCATTCCTCGCCCGTCTCCGTGTCGCGAAACTCGCCCAGTAATTCCTTCTGCTTGGCCGACAGCCGGGTCGGCGTCTCGACCAGCACGCGCGTCACCAGGTCGCCCCGGCCGCGGCCGTTGAGCACGCTCATGCCGGCGCCGCGCTGGCGCAGCATCTCGCCGGACTGGATGCCCGCCGGGATCTTGATGTCGATCGGCTGGCCGTCGATCCCGCACAGCGTGATCTGCCCACCCAGCGCCGCGGTGGTGAAGCTGACCGGGCACTCGGCCACCAGCGTCGTACCCTCGCGTTGAAAGATGGGGTGCCGCTTTAAGTGTACGAACAGATAAAGATCACCCCCTGGCGCTCCGCGAACGCCCGCCTCGCCTTCGCTTGCGACGCGGATGCGCGTACCCTCGTCGACGCCGGCCGGAACCTGGATGTTGAGCGAACGGCGCTTGAGCAGCCGGCCCTCTCCCTCGCAGGTCGGACACGGGTCGGCGATGGTGACGCCATGACCGTAGCAGGCCGGGCAACCGCGCTCGACCACGAAGAAGCCCTGCTGCGCTCGGACCTTGCCCGCTCCGCCGCAAGTCGAGCAGGTCTGCGGCTGGCTTGTTCCGCGTGAACCGTCGCCGCCGCACGGCTCGCAGGGTTGCAGCGTCTCGATCTCGATCGTCGCTGCCTTGCCAGCAAAGGCTTCCTCCAGCGTCAGCTCCAGATCATAGCGGAGGTCGGCCCCCCGCGCGGCATTCTGCCGCTGCCCACGCGGGTCCATGAAATCGCCGAAAATCGACGAGAAGATGTCGGAAAAGCCATCGAAGTTGTTTCCCGCACCACCGCCGAAACCGCCCCCGTTTTGGAAAGCAGCCTTCCCGAAGCGGTCGTAAGCGGCCCGCTTGCTCGGGTCCTTCAGGCAGTCGTAGGCTTCGTTGATCGCCTTGAACTTGGCTTCACGGTCCGTGCAGCCGCCATGCCGATCGGGATGGCAGTCCATCGCCATCTTGCGATAGGCGGCCTTGATCGTCCGCTCGTCCGCCGTCCGCTCAACGCCGAGCAGCTCGTAGAAATCTGTTTCAACCATGGTCCGGACCTTGCCCCGTCACCCCAGCGAAGGCTGGGGTCCAGACAAGCTCATCCCTCCAGCTTAGCCGGGCGGTGAGCGAGCTTGGATGCCAGCCTGCGCTGACATGACGGGTCACAAGTTTACGCCTTCTTCTCGTCGTCGACTTCGGAAAACTCCGCATCGACTACTTCCTCGTCATTGGCGGCACCGGCCTCAGCCGTCTCCCCACCAGCCGAGGCACCGGCCTCATCGCCGGCAGCACCCTGCTGCGATTCGTAGATCGCCTGGCCGAGCTTCATCGCCGACTGGGCGAGCGCCTGCGCCTTTTGGTTCATCGCCTCGGGCTCGCCGCCCTCGACGGCCGTCTTGGCCTCGGCGATCGCGGTCTCGATCTCGGTCTTGACCTCGGGCGAGACCTTGTCCCCGTGCTCCGCGAGTTGCCGTTCGGTCGAGTGGATCAGGCTTTCGGCCTGGTTCTTGGCCTCGGCACCCTCACGCCGCTTCTTGTCTTCCTCGGCAAACCGCTCGGCGTCCCGGACCATCTGGTCGATATCAGAATCCGTCAGACCGCCCGAGGCTTGGATACGGATCTGCTGTTCCTTGCCGGTGCCCTTGTCCTTTGCCGAGACGTTCACGATGCCGTTGGCGTCGATGTCGAAGGTGACCTCAATCTGCGGCACGCCGCGCGGGGCCGGCGGAATGCCGACGAGATCGAACTGACCCAGCGCCTTATTATCCGCCGCCATCTCGCGCTCACCCTGGAAGACCCGGATGGTCACCGCATTCTGATTGTCGTCGGCGGTCGAGAAGACTTGGCTCTTCTTGGTCGGGATCGTCGTGTTGCGATCGATCATGCGGGTGAACACACCGCCCAGCGTCTCGATACCGAGCGACAGCGGAGTCACGTCCAGCAGCAACACGTCCTTGACGTCGCCCTGCAGGACGCCGGCCTGGATGGCGGCGCCGATCGCCACGACCTCATCCGGGTTGACACCGGTGTGC
>CADCWB010000171.1 GCA_902806295.1 uncultured Sphingomonas sp.
AGGGCCGCCTGCTCGACGGCGGGCCCGCCGGGAAAGCCGAGGCCGAGCAGTTTGGCGGTCTTGTCGAAGGCCTCGCCCGCCGCATCGTCGATGGTGGTGGCGAGGCGCCGGTACCGGCCAACGCCTTCGACGAACAGCAATTGGCAGTGACCGCCGGATACCAGGAGCAGCAGATAGGGGAAGCGGAGGTCCGGGTCGCTCAGCATCGGCGAGAGCGCGTGCCCTTCCAAATGATTGAGCGCGATCAGCGGCTTGCCCGCCGCGAGCGCCAACCCCTTGGCTGTCACCAGACCCACCATGACGCCACCGATCAGCCCCGGTCCGGCGGTTGCGGCGATCGCGTCCACCTGATCGAGAGCGATTCCAGCATCGGCGAGCGCGCCTTCGATCAGCTCGGGGAGGATCTCTACATGCGCGCGGGCGGCGATCTCGGGGACCACGCCGCCGAAGGGTCGATGCGCGCTTTCCTGCCCCGCGAGACGATGGGCGAGTATCTGCCGGTCAAAGGTGACCAGAGAAGCCGCCGTCTCGTCGCAGCTGGATTCGATGCCGAGGATCAAGCTCACCGGCTTTCCTCTATCGACGCTTCCCGGTAGGGCAAGGGCCGCATGATCCACCCCGTACGCATCGGCACGCGCGCCTCGCCACTCGCCCTGAAGCAGGCCCGCATGGTCGCCGAGGCGCTCCGGCATGCGCATGGCTGGGGGCCCGAGTGGATCGAAATCGTGCCGACCACCACCACCGGCGATGTGATCCAGGATCGGCCGTTGTCGGAGGTCGGCGGCAAGGGCCTGTGGACCAAGGAGCTCGACCGGGCGCTGGCCGAGGGGCGGACCGACCTGTCGGTTCACTCGATGAAGGACGTCGAGACGCTCCGGCCGGACGAGCTGGTGATTGGGGCGATGCTGCCCCGCGCCGATGTGCGCGACCGGCTGATCGGCGCGGAAAGCATCGAGGCGCTGCCGCACTGGGGGCGGGTGGGTACCTCTTCCCCGCGCCGCACGGCCCAATTGCTGTCGCGCCGGCCCGATCTCAACATCGTTGCCTTCCGGGGCAATGTCGCAACACGGTTGCGCCGGGTCGCGATGGGCGAAGCGGATGCGACCCTGCTCGCCGCCGCGGGACTTGACCGCTTGGGACAGGGCGCGGTGGGAACGGTGATAGACGGTATGCTGCCGGCCCCGGCTCAGGGTGCGATCGGGATCGAGGTGGCCGCGTCCAACAAGCGGGTCCGCGAACTGGTGCAAGCGATCGATGATCGGCCGACGCACATCTGCATCTCGGCCGAACGCCGCCTTCTCGCAGGCCTGGGGGGCAGCTGCCGCTCTCCGGTCGCCAGTCTGGCGACGCTGGACGGAGACGCCGTGATCCTGAGGGCGGAGATCCTGACCAACGACGGCAGCGAATTCGAAGCGGGCGAGGTGAGCTTTCCGGCCGGCGACGATGAGGCGCCGCTGGCGCTTGCACGGCACCTGCTGAAGCAGGCCTCGCCTGCGCTCAATGCATTGTTCGCCGGAGAAGCGGCGTCCTCCTGATCCTGCGGCCGGAGCCCGGCGCAAGCGCGACGGCTAAGCGGGCCCGGGCACTGGGATTGGACGCAATCACCGCACCGCTATTCCGGGTGCGAGCCGTGGAATGGAAGCCGACTGAGGCGTCGCGCTTCGAGGCGCTGCTGCTGACGAGCGCCAACGCTCCTACGCATGCCGGTCCTGCGCTGCAGCTTTACGACGCTCTGCCCTGCTATTGCGTTGGCGAGGCCACGGCAGCGGCCGCCCGGGAGGCTGGGCTGGAGCGCATCAAGGTGGGTGCGAGCGACGGCGCGGCTGTGCTGGCGATGATGGCGGCCGACCGGGGCCGGGCGGCGCTGCACTTGTGCGGACGCGATCACATTCAGCTTGCCCATCCCGACATCCGGCTGGATCGGGCGGTCGTCTATTCCGCCGATCCCGTCACGGAGCTCGCTCCCGAAGCGGTCCAGGCGTTGGGGAGAGGTGCGCTGCCCTTGATCCACTCGCCGCGCGCAGGCCGGCTTTTCAGTACGCTTGTTGAGAATGCGGGCCTTGATCGCGCCACGCTGAAAGTCGCGGCGATCAGCCCGGCCGCGGCGCAGGCGCTGGGCATGGGCTGGGGTCGTGTCTCGGCGGCGGCGGCGCCGCGCGACGAGGCACTGCTGGAGCTTGCCGCCAAGCTGTGCCAGACTGATCCGATGGGCGGTGCGGACGATGGTGAATGAGCGTTGATCATGTGAATACGGACGGGTCGGTCCGGCGTCGCCGGCCGATCCTCCTGACCGTCCTGCTTCCCCTGCTCGCCTTTCTCGCCGGGCTGGTCGCGATGGGTTGGCTGCTTTCCCACTGGGACGCGGCTGCCGCCTATTTCGGAATCACCCCGCCGCCTGTCGTGCAACAGCCCGCGCCCGTTACGCGGCCTCCCGTCGTGCCGTCGCAGGCGCCAGCGGCTGCGGAGATCCCCTCCGGGCCGACGCAACGGCTGGTGATCGATCCGGAGACGACCAGGCGGGTTAATCGCCTGGAGCAGCGTCTGGTCGAGATCGCCCAGCAGTCGAGCTCCGCCGCCGGCAACGCGGACCGGGCAGAGGGCCTGCTGGTGGCGTTCGCTGCCCGCCGTGCGCTCGATCGCGGCGTTGGTCTCGGCTATATCGAGGGGCTGCTGAGCCAGCGCTTCGGCGACACGCAGCGGCCGGCGGTCGCGACCATTATCACCGCAGCGCGCCAGCCGGTCACGCTGGAAGAATTGCAGGCCGGGCTCAAGGAAGTCGGCCCGGAGCTGGTCGGCGGAGGTCCCAACCAGGATTGGTGGGCCGCGCTCAAGCACGAGCTGGCCGGGCTGGTGATCGTCCGGCGCGCGGGCGCGCCATCGACCTTGCCGAGCGAGCGGCTCGAGCGCGCCGGGCAGCGCCTCGACGCGGGTCAGGTCGACGTTGCGCTCGCCGAGGTGCTTCGGTTGCCGGGCCAGCAGGCGGCCGATGACTGGATCGCCAAGGCGCGCCGTTATGTGTCCGCTCGCCGTGCCCTCGACACGATCGAGACCGCCGCCCTGCTCGATCCCCGCAATCCACCCCAGCAAGGCCCGGCCGGACAGGCGCGTCTGTCGTCGTCGCTCGCGCGGCCGTCGGCCTAGATGTCCAGCAGGGCGTAGGGCCGGCCAAGCTCCGCGTTCACCACGAACTGGGCGACGTTGTAGACGGGAATGCCGCGCGGGGTCGCGCCTTGGTAG
>CADCWB010000172.1 GCA_902806295.1 uncultured Sphingomonas sp.
CGACCACTTGCCGAACAGGATGCGGTCGCCAGCCTTGACCTCCAGCGGATGGACGGTGCCGTCCTCGCCACGAGCGCCCGTGCCGACGGAGACGACTTCGCCTTCCTGCGGCTTTTCCTTGGCGGTGTCGGGAATGATGATCCCGCCCGCAGTCTTCTCCTCGGCCTCGACCCGACGGACGAGAACGCGATCATGAAGCGGCCTGAAAGCCATATGATAAGCCCCTTTTGTGCTTACTTGTGGTTGAACTTGCGCGCTGGCACTCACGATCGGCGAGTGCCAGCGTCGCCGCGCATATGGGTCGCGCTTTCCAACTCGTCAATATGTCGTTCAGCCGGCTGTTGCCGCTCGAAGCGGGACCAATCCGAGGCGATGCCGGGCCGACCAACGCCACAGCAGGAGAGCGGCCACAATCACCAGCCCTGCAGCGAGGCCGAACCAAACGCCGAGACCGCTAAGAGGAGAGAAGAACCCCAACGCAATCGCCAGTCCAAAGCCTGGAACCCAGTAGCTGAAGATGGCGATTAGCATGGGGATACGAGTATCCTGAAGCCCACGCAGCACGCCAGCCGCAACCGCCTGCGCGCCATCGAACAGCTGAAACGCCGCCGCGACCATTAGATACTGGACGGCGAAGGTAACCAGCGCCGCGTTGGCTGGGGCATCCGGATCGACGTACAGCCGCAAAATGGCCCGGGGAAAGCCCCAGATCAGTAGCGCAGTGAACGCCATGAAGCCGATGCCGAGAGCGATCGCGACGTTGCCTGCGCGGGCAATCCAGGCGGCGTCGCGAGCGCCATAGGCGACGCCGACCCGAATGGTCGCTGCCTGCGCAATGCCGTACGGCACCTGGAAGGCCAACGCGGCGAATTGAAGGGCGATGGTGTGGCCCGCCAGCTCGGCCTCCCCGATCCGGCCCATGAGAAAGGCCGCGCCGCTGAACAGCCCCGCTTCGGCCAGGATGGTGCCCGCGATCGGCAACCCCAGCGTGAGCATCTGGCGCAGGCGATCCCACTCTCCCCGCCACCAGCGCCCCCACAGGTGATAGCGCCGCAACCGGCGATCGAGCTGGATCACCAGGACATAGGCGCCGAGCATGGCGAAGCTGGTGATCACGCTTGCGATCGCCGAGCCTGGCAGGCCCAGCGCCGGCAAACCGAAGTGACCGAAGATAAGGGCGTAATTGCCCAGTGCGTTCACCGCCACGGCGAAGCCTGCAATCACCGTTGAGATGAATGGGCGTCCTAGCGCCGACACGGTGTTGCGCAGGTGACTGGCCAGCACGAGCGGGATGATGGTCCACATCAAGATGCCAAGGAAGTTGCCCGCCACGGCCGCGACTTGAGGCTGTTGACCCGTCCACAGCATGATCCGCTCGCCCTGAGTGCAGATCGCCATGCAGGCAAGGCCGCTCAGGACCGCAAGCCAGACGCCCATCCGGAAGGTTCGCCGGACTTCCCGCACCGCGTGACGCCGCCGGCCGAGCTCTGCCGCCATCAAGGCGGAGGCCGCTCCCACCAGCCCGCTCATCGCCCACATAAGCAGGCCAGAGAGCGACACGCTGAGCGAAGATGCGGCGAGCGGCTCGGCGCCCAGCCGGGCAACGAAGATCACGTCGACCGAATAGATCGCCATCTGCAACAGGTTCGCCCCGACCAGTGGAAGCGCCAGCCGCAGCGTCGCGCCAAGCTCATCGCGCCAACCAGCAGGCGCGGTTGTAAGGGAGGTCGGGCGAGGCATGGCGGCGTGCCGTAGCGGGACGCCCACGAGCCGTCACCTGCCCGCTTATAGAAAGGCCCTGTCGCGGCCGGCAACCCTCGGCTAACCACCCCGCACACAAGGAGAAGCTACCATGCGGTTCGTTCGCGGAGTCTGGCACGTTCTGGTTGGCATCAAGGATGGGCTGGTGCTGCTGTTCATGCTGCTGTTCTTCGGTCTGCTCTACGCCCTCCTGTCCGCGCGACCGGCGCCCGCGGTGCGCGACGGCGTGCTGATGCTGGACCTGAATGGCACCATTGCCGAGCAGCCGGCCGAAGTGGATCCCTTCTCGACCCTGGGCGGCGGATCGGCACCGCGCGAGTACAGCCTGCGCTATCTGCGGTCCGCACTATTGGCGGCGAGAGACGATAGTCGGGTCAAGGCCGTTGCCCTGGACCTCGACCGCTTCGGTGGCGGCGGGCAAGCGGCGCTGAACGAAGTGGGCGACGCGCTGAGCGCGGTGCGCCGCTCCGGCAAGCCGGTGCTAGCCTATGCTACCGCCTATACCGACGACAGCTACCAGCTTGCCGCCCATGCGTCGGAAGTGTGGCTGAACCCGCTGGGCACGGTGGCGCTCGCCGGGCCAGGTGGCAACAACCTCTACTTCAAGGGCCTGCTCGACAAGCTGGGCGTCACCGCCAATGTATACCGGGTCGGCACTTACAAGAGCGCAGTGGAGCCGTTCACCCGCACCGACATGTCGCCGGAAGCCCGGCAGAACGCGCAGGAGCTGGCGAGCAACCTGCTCGAGACATGGCGCGACGACGTCCGCACCGCTCGCCCGCAGGCGCAAGTCGATCCTTACCTGGCTAACACAGCCGGCATCGTGGCAGCGAGCGGCGGCGACTTCGCGGCCGCAGCCCAGCGCGCCCGGCTGATCGACAAGGTCGGCGAACGACACCAATTTGAAGCCAGGCTGGCAGCGCTCGGCGGCGAGGACAAGGCGGCCCGGGGCGGCTTCAGCCGCATCCGCCTAGACAGCTATGTCGCCGACAAGGTGCCGACCAACCCCTCGGGGCCGATCGGCATCGTGACCGTTGCCGGCAACATCGTCGACGGCAAGGCGCCGCTCGGCACCGCCGGCGGCGACAGCATCGCGGAGACGATCGAGAAAGGCTTGCGTACCCGCGAGCTCAAGGCGCTCGTGGTCCGGATCGACAGCCCCGGCGGCTCCGTCACCGGGTCCGAGCGAATCCGCCAGGCACTGCTGCAGGCCAAGGCAAAGAACATCCCGATTGTCGCCTCGATGGGCAATGTTGCGGCGTCGGGCGGTTATTGGGTGGCGACGGCGGCAAATCATGTGGTGGCGGAGCCGTCCACCATCACCGGCTCGATCGGCGTGTTCGGGATTTTGCCGAGCTTCCAGGGTTCGCTCGAGAAGCTCGGGATCGGCGCCGATGGGGTGAAGACCACGCCGCTGTCCGGCGAGCCGGACCTGCTGCGCGGGCCTTCTCCGCAGGCCAGCCAGCTGGTTCAGATGGGCATCGAGAGCATCTATCGCCGCTTCCTCGGCATCGTTGCGCAGGCCCGCGGCAAGACCCCGCAGCAGGTCGATCAGATCGCGCAAGGGCGGGTCTGGGCCGGCGGTCCGGCGCGACAGCTCGGGCTGGTCGACAGCTTCGGCGGCATGGATGAGGCGATCGCCAAGGCCGCCGAGCTGGCGAAGCTGGGAGATGAGCGCGGGGTGACGTACCTTGAGCGGTCGAAGAGCTGGCGGGGCGAGCTGGCGTCGCTGTTTTCCGACGAGGAGGACAGCGCGGACGAGGCGGATGCCTTTGCCGGGCTGGCAGCGCGCGACCGCGCCCAGCTGCTCGGCGGACTTGCGGATGCGCGGGCGGTGCTGATCGGGCCGACCGTTCAGGTCCGCTGCCTCGAGTGCGGGTCCGCCACCCCAGCGCGGATCGGTGCGGCCGACGTGGGCTGGCTCGACGCGGCGCTGAAGCTGCTGCGCTAGGCCTTGCGGTCGCGGCGGCGGCGGATGCTCAGCGGGAGTAGCAGCAGTGCGAGCAGCGTGGTCACCAGCGCGACCAGGCCGAAGCCGACGATCCACGGGTTGTGCGTGTCCTCGCGGCCCTCAAGATCCATGATGTGCAGGCCCCACATGCAGTCGTAGAGGCGCCACCAGCTGGTGCGACGGGCGATCACCTCGCCGGAGCCCGCATCGACGTAGAAGTGAGTGCCGTCCGACATCCGCACTTGCCAGGCGGCAACCGGACGGCGGAGGTCGAGCGGCGGGGCGCCCGCTCCCGTGCGGGTGATCGCGGCGACGCTCGCGGCACCGGTGTAGCGGCTGGTCACTTCTCTCCCCGCCTCGGCGGCGCCAAGTGGGGAAAGCAGACGCCCGGTGAGCGGATCGGCCAGGCGGGTCGGAGCGCCCCTGCTCTCGATCACCCAGCGCGGACCGGCAGCCCGCGGCTCAAGGCTGAGACGCTCCAGTGCGAGCCCCTCGATCGCGGTCGGGATAGGCCGGAAAGCGAGCTTCACGGGAGCAGGGTCGCGGAGCAGCTCGCTGCCGCGGACCTCCTCGATCGGCTTCCACACCATGATCACGCCCGACAGGGTCCAGAACAGCATGGGGATGCCGACCAGCCAGCCGAGCCAGATGTGCCAGCGACGCAGAGTTTGGCGAAAGCGCATCTTTCGTGTTGTACCCCGGCGTTCGCCGGGGTGCTTGAGGGTCAGATGTGGATCGGCTTGCCGCGCACCGCCATGGCCGCTTCCTTGAAGGCTTCGGCGTGGGTCGGGTGGGCGTGGCAGGTGTAGGCGATGTCTTCGGAGGTGGCGCCGAACTCCATCGCCTGTGCGGCTTGCGCGATCATGGTGCCGGCCAGATTGTTGATCATCCAGACGCCGAGCACCCGGTCGGTCTTGGCGTCGGCGACGACCTTGACGAAGCCGTCCGGCTCCCGATTGGTCTTGGCGCGGCTGTTGGCCATCATCGGGAATTTGCCAACCTTCACTTCCCCTTCGGCCCGAGCCTGCTCCTCGGTCAGGCCGACGCCGGCGATCTCGGGCGTGGTGTAGACCACTGACGGGATAATGGCGTGGTTCACGATCCCGGTCAGGCCGGCGATGTTCTCGGCCACCGCAATGCCCTCGTCTTCCGCCTTGTGGGCGAGCATCGGGCCGGGGATCACGTCGCCGATCGCCCAGATGCCGGGCACGTTGGTGGCGAAGCTGTGGTCGGTCTCGACCTGGCCCTTGTTGTTGGCCTGTAGCCCGGCATGTTCGAGGCCAAGTCCATCAGTGTTCGGGCGGCGGCCGATGGAGACCAGGACGTGGCTGGCTTCGATTGTTTCGGCGGGGCCACCCTTGGCCGGCTCCACCGTCACGGCCACGCCGCCTTCATTGGCCTGCACTCCGGTGACCTTGGTGCCGAGCCGAAGCTCGAAGCCCTGCTTCCTGAATATCTTGTTCGATTCCTTGCGGACTTCCTCGTCCATGCCCGGCAGGATCTGATCGAGATACTCGACCACCGTGACCTTGGCCCCGAGCCGCCGCCAGACGGAACCGAGCTCCAGCCCGATCACCCCGCCGCCGATCACGACCAGATGCTCGGGCACCTCGGGCAGCTCCAGCGCGCCGGTGGAATCGACGATGCGCTGCTGGTCGATGGTTACGCCCGGCAGCGGGGTGACCGAGGAGCCGGTGGCGATGACGATGTTTTTGGCCCGAACCGTGCGATCACCGACCCGGACGCTGTCCTTGCCTTCGAAGGACGCTCGGCCCTTCAGCCACTCAACCTTGTTTTTCTTGAACAGGAACTCGATCCCCTGAGTCAGGCCCTTGACTGCATCCCTTCGGCCCGCGTGCATGACGCCGAGATCCAGCTTGAACTCGCCCGTGATCCCCCACTGCGCCATATGCCCGTGCGCCGCCTCTTCGAACAGCTCGGAGGCGTGCAGTAGCGCTTTCGAAGGAATGCAGCCGACGTTGAGGCAGGTTCCGCCGAGCGTCTCGCGGCTTTCGGCGCACGCGGTCTTGAGCCCCAGCTGCGCGGCGCGGATCGCGGCCACATAGCCGCCGGGGCCCGCGCCAATTACCAGAACGTCGAAGTCGAATTCGTCAGCCATCGCTTTCCTCGTTCCCCGACACGGCGGGGTTGATCTGAGATCCGCGGCTCCGGAACGCCGCTTTCATTATATAGAGTGTCAGAGGTCGATCAGCAGTCGTGTCGGATCCTCGATCGCTTCCTTGATGCGAACCAGGAAGGTCACCGCCTCGCGGCCGTCGACCAGCCGGTGGTCGTAGGAGAGCGCCAGGTACATCATTGGACGCGCGACGATCTGGCCGTCCTTGACCACTGGGCGCTCCTCGATGCGGTGCATGCCGAGCACCGCCGACTGCGGCGGGTTAATGATCGGCGTGGACAGCAGCGAGCCGAACACACCCCCGTTCGAGATGGTGAAAGTGCCGCCCTTCATGTCGTCGGCGGTGAGCGTGCCGTCCTTGGCCTTCTTGCCGTAGCCGGCGATCGCCTGCTCGATCTCCGCGAAGCTCATTCGGTCGGCGGAGCGGACTACCGGGACCACCAGTCCTTTCGGCGCGGACACAGCGACCGAGACGTCGAGGTAGTTATGATAGACGATCTCGTCGCCTTCGATGCGGGCGTTAACCGAGGGAACGTCCCGGGCGGCCAGCGCAACCGCCTTTACGAAGAAGCCCATGAAGCCCAAGCGGATGCCGTGCTTCTTTTCGAACAGGTCCTTGTAGCGGGCGCGGGCCGCGATCACCTCCGTCATGTCGACGTCGTTGAAGGTCGTCAGCAGCGCCGCGGTGTTCTGCGCTTCCTTCAGGCGAGTGGCGATGGTCTGCCGCAGACGGGTCATCTTGACGCGTTCTTCGGAGCGCTCCCCAAGCGGTGCCGCGGCGGGCGCGGTAGCTGCCGGAGCCACTGCCGGGGTGGCGGCTGGCGACGCTGGCTCCGGGCGCTTCGCCTGAGCCGCGGCCAGCACATCGTCCTTGGTCAGGCGTCCGTCACGGCCCGAGCCCTTGATCGCGGACGGGTCGAGCCCGGCTTCGAGCACCGCCCGGCGGACCGCGGGGGACAGGCGGAGGGAAGAGGCTTCTGCGTCTGAAATGTCGTGGGTTGGTTCTGCTGCCGGCGGGAGATCAGCCGCTGGCGCGCCCGCCTGAGCCCCGGCCTGCGCAGGGGAACTGGCTTGCGCCGGAGCACTGGCGATCGCAGCACCGCCCTCGCCGACGGTAGCAATCACTGCACCGACCGCGACCGTGTCGCCTTCGGCCACCATTGCCTCGCCGAACACGCCCGCAACCGGGGAGGGCACTTCCACGCTGACCTTGTCGGTCTCCAGACTGGCGATGGGCTCATCTACCGCGACCACCTCCCCCGGCTTCTTCAGCCATTGGCCCAGCGTCGCCTCGGTGATGCTCTCCCCCAGAGCCGGGACTTTGACCTCGGTCGGCATATGCGTCCTTCTGCTCCTGTCTCAGCTAGCCGCTTTGCCGGCTTTGCGCACGGTGTCCACTGCCGCGTCCGCGGCGGCCGGCTTTGCTTCCGCCATCCCGAGCGCGGCCGCGATCAGCGCCGACTGCTCGGCCACGTGGCGCTTGGCCAAGCCGGTCGCCGGTGAGGCAGCGGCCGACCGACCGGCGTAGCGCGGACGCAAGCCGTGGCCGCTCGCATCGAGGCAGGCTTCGACGAACGGTTCGACGAAGAACCATGCCCCGTTGTTGCGCGGTTCTTCCTGTGCCCACACGACTTCGTTGAGTGCCGGCATCGCCTTCAGGCGCTTGATCAGCGGCTCGGAGGGGAACGGGTAGAGTTGCTCGATGCGGAGGACTTCAACGCCCGTGGCGCCCGCCGCGTCACGCGCCTCCATCAGCTCGTAGGCGATCTTGCCTGAGCAGAGGACCAGCCGCTCGGTCATGCCCTCGGCCGGCGGGTTGAGGTCGGTGAGGATGCGGCGGAAATGGCTGTCGCCGGTGAAGTCGGCGCGGCCTGAAACAGCCAGCTTGTGACGCAGCAGCGACTTGGGCGTCATCACCACCAGCGGCTTGCGGAAGTCGCGGAGCAGCTGTCGCCGCAGCAGATGAAAGTAGTTGGCCGGCGTGGTTGGGTAAGCGACCTGGAGATTGTCACCGGCACAAAGCTGCAGATAGCGCTCCAGCCGGGCCGATGAATGTTCCGGTCCCTGCCCCTCGTAGCCATGCGGCAACAGCAGCACCAGGCCGCTCGCGCGCAGCCACTTGGCTTCACCCGACGCGATGAACTGATCGATAATCACCTGCGCGCCGTTGGCGAAGTCGCCGAACTGCGCTTCCCACAGCACCAGCGTGCGCGGATCGGCCAGGCTGTAGCCATATTCGAAGCCGAGCACACCAAACTCGCTGAGCGGCGAGTCCCGCACCTCGAACCGGCCGCCATCGATGGTGGTCAAGGGGATGAACTTGTTGCCACTCTGCTGGTCGGTCCACACCGCGTGCCGGTGGCCGAACGTGCCGCGGCGGGAGTCCTGGCCGGAGAGGCGGACATTGTGGCCTTCCAGCAGCAGCCCGCCGAAGGCCAGCGCCTCGCCGGTCGCCCAATCGAACCCCTGCCCGGTATCGAACATCGCCTTCTTGGCGTCGAGAATGCGCTGCAGCGTCTTGTGGACGGTGAGCCCCTCGGGCACCGCCGTCAGGGTGGTGGCCAGCGCATCGAATTCGCCGTCGTCGAGCGCCGTGCCAGTATTACGACGGCCCTCGACCGGCTCACTTGGGCGACTGAGCCCGGCCCAGCGGCCTTCGAACCAGTCGGCCTTGTTGGGCAGGTAGTTAGCGCCGGCCGCGAACTCGCCCTCCAGCAGGTCGGTGAACTCGCGCGTCTTGGCCTCAAGCCAGCCGGCGTCGATCACCCCTTCGGCGGTGAGGCGCCTGGCATAGAGTTCGCTGATCGGCGGATGCTGCTTGATCGCCGCGTACATCAGCGGCTGAGTGAAGCTCGGCTCGTCGCCCTCATTGTGGCCGAAGCGGCGATAGCACCACATGTCGATCACGATGTCGCGATTGAACTCCTGGCGGAACTCGATGGCGAGCTTGCAGCAGAAGGTCACCGCTTCCGGATCGTCGCCGTTGACGTGCAGGATCGGTGCCTGGATGCCCTTGGCGACATCGGACGGATAGGGCGACGACCGCGCGAACTGCGGAGAGGTGGTAAAGCCGACCTGATTGTTGATGACGAAGTGCAGGCAGCCGCCGGTGCCGTAGCCTGGCAAGCCGGAGAAGCTGAGGCACTCCCATACGATGCCCTGCCCAGCGAACGCGGCGTCACCGTGCAGCAGCACCGGCAGAACCCGGTCGCCCTGCGGGTCGGCCTTGATGGTTTGCACCGCTCGCGACTTGCCGAGCACGACCGGATTCACCGCCTCGAGGTGGGACGGGTTGGCCTGCAGCGACAGGTGAACCTTGACGCCGTCGAACTCCCGATCCGACGAGGTGCCGAGGTGATATTTGACGTCGCCGGAGCCGCCCACGTCCTGCGGATTGGCGCTGCCACCAGCGAACTCGTTGAAGATTGCTCGGTATGGCTTGCCCATAACGTTGGCGAGGACATTGAGCCGGCCGCGGTGAGCCATGCCGACGACAACCTCGTCGACGCCGAGCTGGCCGCCATATTTTATCACGGCTTCGAGCGCTGGGATCATGCTTTCGCCGCCGTCGAGACCGAAGCGCTTGGTCCCGACGTATTTCCTGGCGAGGAACTTCTCCCACTGCTCGCCGTGGATCACCTTCTCCAGGATCGCCTGCTTGCCTTCGGATGTGAAGCTGATCGCCTTGTCGCGGCCCTCCATCCGTTCCTGCAGGAAGCGCCGCTCCTCCAGGTCGTTGATGTGCATATATTCAAGGCCGACCTTGCCGCAGTAATTGGCCTGCAGGATGCGGACGATCTCACGCACGCTGGCCTGCTGAAGGCCCAGCACGCCGCCGATAAAGATCGGGCGATCCATGTCCGCGGCGGTGAAGCCGTGGAACTCCGGCGTGAGATCGGCGGGGAGTTCAAGCTTGGCCAAGCCTAAGGGGTCGAGGTCGGCGGCGAGGTGCCCGCGCACCCGATAGGTGCGGATCAGCATCATCGCCCGGATGCTGTCTTCCGCCGCGCGGCGGATCGCGGCTTCATCCGTCACTCCGGCTGCGGCAGCCTGCTGCTTGGCAGCCTTTGTCACCTGTTCGATGGTCGCCTGGGTCGGGTCAAGACCGAGGTTGACCTCGTCAAGCTCCGCCACCGGCCAGTTCGGCCGCTGCCAACTTGGTCCCTGTTCAGCCTCGAACGACATCGAGTCCATCGATCCTAACCCTTGAGAAGCTCCGCTAGGGTGCGGCCTAGCTCAGATGGGCTTGGGGAGACCTTAATGCCAGCCGCCTCCA
>CADCWB010000173.1 GCA_902806295.1 uncultured Sphingomonas sp.
ATCGCCACGGAGGTCGCCGGCATCGACAGCGCCCAAGCCGCGCGCATCGATGCGCTGCAGGCGAGGCTGGCCCGCTAGCCTTGCTGGCGCCAGTCGGCTGCGTCGATACGATGCACGATAACCGTCAGGTCGGCCGGTAAAGCTGGCGAGAAGCTGCCGGCGAAGTCGAGATCGGGCCGGCGCTTCATGCCCAAGCGGATCATCAGCCCGTGGCTCGCGGTGTTCTCCGGCACAGTGAGTGCAACCACGTGCGGCGCGCCGAAGCAGGAAAAGGCTTGGTCGAGCGCGGCGATCGCCGCTTCCCTGGCGTAGCCATGGCCCCATGCGTCTTCGCGCAGGCGCCACCCGATCTCGAACTCGCCGTGCATGGCCTCGCCGCCGGGCGAGTCGACCCGTTTCAGCCCGCAAAAGCCGAGCAGGGCGCCGTCCTCCTTACGCTCCACGATCCAGAAGCTGTGGCCATGGTCACGTTGAAGAGCTTCCCAGCGGTCGAACGCCGCTGTGTAGGCCGGCTCGTCCTGCACTCCGCCGAGCCGGCGCATGACGGACGGCGTGTTGAGGTGGCGGACGAACTCTGGGCGGTCCTCCGGCTCCCACGTCCGCAGCCGCAGCCGCTCGGTTTCGGCGACGACCTCAGCCATCGATCAGCCGCGCGGCGTCGAGGGCGTGGTAGGTGAGGATGCCGGTGGCGCCCGCCCGCTTGAAGGCCAGCAGCGTTTCCAGGATCAGCGCGTCCCGCTCCCCTGCCCCCGCGGCGGCGGCATGCTCGATCATCGCATATTCGCCGCTCACCTGATAGGCGAAGACGGGCAGCCGGAACTCGCGTTTCACCGCGGCGACGACGTCGAGGTAGGGCAAGCCGGGCTTCACCATCACCATGTCGGCGCCCTCCGCCACGTCCAGCGCGACTTCGCGTAGCGCCTCGGCGGCGTTGGCCGGGTCCATCTGGTAACCGCGCTTGTCGCCCTTCAGCAGGCCGCGCGAGCCGACCGCATCGCGGAAGGGTCCGTAGAAGGCGGAGGCGTATTTGGCGGCATAGGCCATGATGGCGGTGTCGCAGCGCCCCGCGTCCTCCAGCGCGCGGCGGATCGCGCCGACGCGGCCGTCCATCATGTCGGAGGGCGCAACGATGTCCGCGCCCGCCTCGGCCTGGACCAGTGCCTGCTCCACCAGCATGGCGGTCGTCTCGTCGTTGAGGACGCAACCGTGCTGGTCGACCAGGCCGTCATGGCCGTGCGCGGTGTAGGGGTCGAGCGCGACGTCCGTCAGCACGCCGATCTCGGGACAGGCGTTCTTCACCGCCTTGACCGCTTGGCAGATCAGGTTGTCAGGGTTGAGCGCTTCCTCGCCCCGCTCGCTGCGCAGATTGGCAGGCGTGTTGGGGAACAGGGCCACGCAGGGAATGCCGAGCGCTGCCGCCGCCTTCGCCTGCGCGCCGATGCGGTCGACGGTCCAGCGGTATACGCCCGGCAGCGCGGGGATCGGCTCCTCGCAGCCCTGGCCGGCGCAGACGAACAAGGGCAGGATCAGGTCGCTCGGGTGCAGGCGGTGCTCCGCCAGCATGGAGCGCATCCAGGCGCTCGAGCGGCCACGGCGCATGCGAAGCGCGGGGAAGGATGGCTGGGTCATCACTCGCCCATATCGTCATTCCCGCGGAGGCACGAGATGAACCCACCTTCGCGGAGGTGACGGATACGGCGGCTTGCCCAAGCATTAAGCCTGCATGCCGAACGATGCGCTTCCGAAACAGGCTGTGTTGGTGGTGAATGCGCTGAGCCGAAACGGAGCGGACGCATTCGAGCGAGCCAAGCAATTGTTGGGCGAGCGCGGGGTCGAGCTGATCGGCGCTCATGCGGTCACCGAACCCGAGGAGATGCGGCCGACAGTCAAGCGTGCGCTGGCGGACAAAGCGCCGATGATCATCGTCGGCGGCGGCGACGGGTCCCTGTCCTCCACTATCGACGATTTCCTGGGTACGCAGACGGTGTTCGCGCTGCTGCCGCTCGGCACCGCCAACAGCTTTGCGAAGACGCTGGGCATCGGCACGGACATCGAGGCGGCGGTGGAGGTCATCGCGACCGGCCAGAAGATGCGGATCGATCTCGGGGCGATCGACGGCGACTATTTCGCCAATGCCGCCGCCATGGGCCTGTCGCCGATGATCGCGGAAACCGTGCCGCATAATCTGAAGCGCTATCTCGGCATGGTCGGCTACATGCTGTGGGCGGCGCGGGTCGCGTTCAAGTTCCGGCCATTCCGGCTGCACGTCGATGACGGCACCACCCTCCACAAGACCTGGGCGACGGAAGCGCGGATCGCCAACGGCACGCACCATGGCGGAGTTGAACTGGTGGAAAGCGCCGACCTGCAATCGGGCGAGATCGTGGTGCAGGCGGTCACCGGTCGCAGCCTGTTCGGACTGGCCTGGAGCTGGTTTGCGACGCTGCTAAAGCTGCGGTCGCGCCACGGCACGGTGTGCGAATACCATGGGCGCGAGCTGAAGGTGATCACTCGGCCCAAGCAGAAAATCTCGATCGACGGCGAGTTGAGCGCGCAAACGCCGGTCATCGTGACGGTGGCGCGGGCCGCGGTGTGGGTCGCGGCCCCGCGGGAGACCGCCGCCTGATGGAAGAATATCTCAAGGCCGCAACCCTGTTCCTGTCCAGCCTGGCCGAGGCGGCGGCGGCGGTGATCGTCGCCATCGCGGTGGTGGAGGCAGTGGTCGGGGCCTTGTACCTGTTCCTGCCGGCCCGGTGGCGTAATCCTGGGAAGCATCACCTGGCCGAAAAGGAGGATGTTCGGCTGCGGCTCGGGCGCTGGCTGGCGGTGGCGCTGGAGTTCCTACTGGCGGCTGACATCCTTCGGACCGCGGTGGCGCCGAGCTGGGACGAGATCGGCAAGCTGGCGGCGATCGCGGCGCTGCGCACCCTGCTCAATTACTTCCTGCAGCAGGAGATCAACCGCGCCGAGGCCAGGCACCCGGACGCCGTGCGCCGCTCGTCGGAGTGACGCACCTGCGGTGGGGCCGCCGGGCGTCGATCGATGCGCTGGGCGGCCTGGTGGTCGGCCGGGCCATGACGCGGCCGTGACCGGCTGGACCCCGGCGTTCGCCGGGGTACTGACTAGCCCAGCCGAGCCAGCGCGGCGCTGAGCCGCTGCGCCTCGGCCGCGCGGGCGGCGTGGTCGGCGCGGGCTTTTTCCACCGCTTCGGGCTTGGCGCGCTCGGTGAAGCTTGGGTTGCCGAGGCGCGCGGCGAGGCTGTCGCGGTCCTTTTCGGCAGCGGCGATCGCCTTGGCGAGGCGGGCGCGTTCGGCGTCCAAGTCGATTGCGTCGCCGAGCGGAAAAGCGATGGTCACGCCGGCGGCGGAGAGCTGGGCCGAGTTCGCCGGCGCGGTGTCGGCAGTCACCGGCGGGTCGAGCTTCGCCATGCGCAGCAGCGTCGGAGCGTTCGCCGTCAGCCGTTGCAGCGTGTCACCGTCGGCCCCGATGAGGTGGGGCGTGAGCTTGGCGGTCCACGGTATGTTGAGTTCGGCCCGGAGCGCCCGGGCGCCGGCGATCACCTCGACCAGGCCGTTGATCTCGGCCCGCGCGCCCGCATCCATTGCTGCCTGCGGCTCCGGCCAGCGGGCCACGATCAGGTCGTAGGGCCGCGCGCCCATGCCGTGCCACAGCTCCTCAGTGACGAAGGGCATGAAGGGATGAAGCATGACCAGGATCTGATCGAACGCCCAGGCCGCGACCGCTCGCGTCTCTTCGGCTAAGCGTCGTCCCTCTTCGCCCGCACCTTCACTCAGCACGGGCTTCACCAGCTCCACGTACCAGTCGCAAAAGGTGCCCCAGGTGAAGTGGTAGATGGCGTCGGCCATGCCGTCGAAGCGGAGTTCGTCGAAGGCGCGGTTGAGGCGGTCGAGAGTATCGACGACCTCGCCGATGATCCAGCGGTTGACCGGCAGCGTGGCGTGGGGCGCCTCGATGCTGGTGCTCGCCCCTACCGCGTTGCCCTTGAGGAAGCGGGCGGCGTTCCACAGCTTGGTCGCGAAGTTGCGGTAGCCCTCGACGCGCTTCTCATCGAGCTTGATGTCGCGCCCCTGGCTTTCCATCGCCGCCAAAGTAAAGCGCAGCGCGTCGGCGCCGAAGCGGTCGATGAGGCCGAGCGGGTCAACCGTATTGCCCTTGGACTTAGACATCTTCTGGCCTTGCGCATCGCGGACCAGCCCGTGGAGGTAGAGCGTGCGCCACGGCACCTCCTTCATGAACTCGATGCCCTGCATCGCCATCCGCGCATCCCAGAAGAACAGGATGTCGAAACCGGAGATGAGCACGTCGTTGGGGTAGTGGCGCTGGAGGTCGGGCGTCTGCTCGGGCCACCCGAGGGTGGCGAAGGGCCACAAGGCGGAGGAGAACCAGGTATCGAGGACGTCCTCGTCGTGGCGCAACGGTTTGTTGCCGGCTTGAGCGCGCGCCTTTTCCTTCGTCTCGGCTACGAAGATGTTGCCGTCCTCGTCGAACCAGGCCGGGATGCGGTGCCCCCACCACAGCTGGCGTGAAACACACCACGGTTGGATGCCCTCCAGCCAGTTGAACCAGGTCTTGGACCAGCTTTCCGGCACGATCTTGATCGCGCCCGAGCGGGTCGCCTCCAGCACCGGGCCGACCAGCTTGGCGGCGTCGACATACCATTGGTCGGTCAGCCACGGCTCGATCACCACGCCCGAACGGTCGCCGAATGGGGTAGCGATGGTGCGGTCCTCGACCTTCACCAGCGCGCCTTCGTCCTGCAGCAGCTGGACCACTCGGTTGCGCGCGTCGAACC
>CADCWB010000174.1 GCA_902806295.1 uncultured Sphingomonas sp.
ACTCGGCGGTGCGGCCGACGAACAGCGGAGGTCTGCTTTTACCTGATCATGCCTCAGGAGCCGCCGTTCCGCTTCCGGCCGGTGCATGCCATTGAGCGCGCCCCCAAAGGAATCGCATTTACTCCGCTCGCTACGCTGGAGCGGACATCCACACGCGACGCCTTTCACCGCCGCTTTCCGGGCTGAGTCGCTGTACCACTCTGAGTCCTCGCACGCGACCACCGCAACGGACTTCAGCATAGCCGATGCGTGACTGGCGTTCCGGAGCCGGGCTTGACTCACCTCGCAGCCAGCAAGGCTCAGGTGCTGAGGCTCACGGATGCGCCAGGGTGCGGCGCAGCATCGAAGCCAACTGGCGTCGCGGCGCGAAAGGCGCGAGCCTTCCCGGAAGACCTTTCACACAGTCGAGGGGAACATTGGGATGAGGTCACGGCGCAATTTGATCGGCGCAGCCGGTGCGCTCTTCTGCGGCTGTGGCCTTCTGCGCTCGGCGCATGCCCAAGGTGGGCGGCCGCAACGGCAGGCGGTGTCGGTCGCCGGGCGGCGAGTGAGGACCATCGACGTCCACGCCCACTGCATCTTCCCCGAAGCCGCAGCGCTCCAGGGCATGACGCGCGAAAACATCTACGCCGGCCCACCCGGCGCGCGTGAGACGCCGATCGACACCGTCGAGGAGCGCTTCGCCGCTATGGACCGCCAGAAGGTGGATGTTGAGGTGCTCTCGGTGAACCCGCACTGGTACGGTGCACCGCGCGACGTTGCCGCTCAGGTGGTCAAGAGGACCAACGAGTCGATGGCAGAGCTCTGTGCCCGCTACCCCGACCGCTTCGCCGGCTTCGCAGGCCTGACGATGCAGGACCCCCAACTGGCCGTACAGGAAATGGAGGGAGCGATCCGCCGCCAGGGGCTGAAGGGTATCGCGGTTGGGGCGGAGGTCGGCGCGAAGGAACTGTCCGACCGCAGCTTTGATCCGGTATGGCAAAAGGCCGAGGAACTGGGCGCAGTGGTGTTCGTCCACCCACAGAGCGTGCCGCAGCTGAACCAGCGGCTGGCCGGGAATGGCTATCTGACCAACGTCATCGGCAACCCTCTCGGCACGACCATCGCGCTGGCGCACATGATCTTCGAGGGTGTGTTCGACCGCGCCCCGGGGCTGAAGGTGATCGCGGCCCATGGCGGCGGCTTCCTCGCACACTACGCCGACCGCTTCGATCATGGCTGCCGGCTGAATGCAGCGGCCTGCGACAGCTCGATCACGCTGAAGAAGAAGCCCACCGATTACCTGAAGCAGATCTGGTTCGACAGCCTCGTCTTCACCCCAGAAGCCATCCGCCACTTGCAGGCGGTGGCCGGGCCGGACCAGATCGTCATGGGCAGCGACTGGCCTTACCCCTGGGTGTACGACCCGGTCGACCAGATCATGGCGTGCGACTCGCTGAATGACGAGCAGAAGCGCGGCGTGCTGGGCGAGTCGGCGGCGAAGCTGCTCAACATCCCAGCCTAGCGCCTCTTGCGGCCTGGCGTGATGCGCGCGAGCCTTCCTGCCAACCTGGGAGTGAACATGGCCAAGGGCCTACTGATGGTGCGCGCCACGCTGCGCGACGATCGGCCGGCAGCGGCCACGTGCCATGCGCGTTCGGGCGCAACGGTGACGGATTGCTCGACGCCGACCTGTGACGGCGGTTCCCAGGTTCCGAGCGGCCCGCGCCCCATCTATGACGGCGTGCAAGGCGGACGACGTCCGGTCAGAGCACACCGACCTCCTGAAGGTAGTGCCGCGCGCCCGGGTGAATTGTAGCGACGTCGGGTGTGGCGGCGATCGTACTGGCAGGCGTCATTTCGGCCGCCTGCGGCACGCGCCGCGCCAGAGCAGGCTGAACCTGATGGAGCCCACGCGCTATTCGATAGGCGGCGTCCTCCGGCAAGCTGCGACGCCCTACGAGGTACACCCAGGTGCCGATCGACGGGATGGCGGCCGTTTGCCCGCTATAGCTGTCGGCTGGCAGGCTCATCGGCCGCAGGCTGGGGTGAGCCTGCACGATGCGCCTCTGCTCCTCAGAAGCCGGGGTGATGAATCTGATCCCTCTCGGCCCGGCGGCAACTCCCGCGAATGCCGGCCAGCCGGCGCCGCCGCCCCAGAGTGCGGCGACGCGCCCATCCAGCACCATGACAGGCGCATCGGCCATCTGGCTTACGAAGACCGGCCTGAAGTCGTGCTCAATATCGAGACCCAGGCTTCCCATGACCTGCCGGGCAACCACCACGAAGTTGGAGCCGCTGGCGCCCCAGAGAACCGGCTGCTCGCGGAGCGATGCGAAATCCCGGTGTGGCGAATCGCCCCGGACCGCGAACATCACTGGCGTCCCGTAGAGAGCCGCGAGGACCAACGGGGCGTTCACCCCGGCGAGCGCGTTCGTCGCCGTTTCGCCGGCCACGATCGCCATGTCCGCAGCGCCGGTGCCCAGCATTCGAATGTTTTCGGCGCTGCCGGACGTGTGGCGGTGCGTGAAAAGCAACTCTGGCTTCACCCTCGAGAGTTCGGTGAGGAGGGCATCGGCAAAGGCCGAGAGGCCGCCGCCGGGCGTCGAGGTCGCCAGCACGAGCGGCGCTTGCGCCACGGCCATGCGGCTCGGGAGCAACCCCAGCGCCAAGCTCAACGCAACTCGCCGGGCCAGCCCCGACCATGGCTGCGCCGGAGCGGCAACTGGTCGATTGCCGAGCCCGCTACCCTCGTTTGACGCGTCCAACATCCCGTTGCTCCCGCTCACGTCGCAGCAGATCCTCGGCCAGTCGGCGCTTAAGCGGATCCCAGCTTGATGCTGCCGCGCCGCACGACGCAGTTCCAGGTCGCGTGATCCGCGCGGATGAATTACTGCACACGCGATCCTGTCGGCACCACGGGGTGAACCCCGGAGCCGTTGTAGCGCCTGCGCAGCGCGTCAATAGGGCGGGCAAGTAGCAGGGCGCAGAGCGGACATTGCTGACGAACAGCTGACATGGGCTGCTTTACGCCCATTGCAGCCCTTCGGCCGATCCGGTTGGCAACCCGGAAGCGGACATGGCATCTCGACGCGCTCCCCGTGGCGCTGCCAGCGAGGTAGCGGTTGTAAGCATGCCCACTGACGGATTGCTGCGAAGGCTCCGGTCGAGCAAGGGTGTCGTCTTTGCTGACAAAACACTCCGCGACGCACGATCGCGTCAAGCAATCATCCGGAACCTTCCAATGCCCCCCACCATCACCGCGTTTGAACGGTCGCCCGATCGCGGCAGGGGACTGGCGCGTGACATGCCCGTTCGCTGGGCGCTCGAAGAGGTGGGCCGGCCTTACGACGTTCGTCTTGTTTCGTTCAGTGAGATGAAGGGACCCGCACATCGGGCGTCGGCGCCGGCTTCACCGGCCTCTCCGCCGCCCTGCACCCGGCCGGGGGCGGCGCCTCCGTCGCCGTGCTGGAAGGGGCGGAGATCGGCTTCGGCGGCTCCGGCCGGAACGTGGGCCTGGTGAACGCCGGCATGTGGGCGATGCCGGACGACCTGCCCGCCGCC
>CADCWB010000175.1 GCA_902806295.1 uncultured Sphingomonas sp.
ACGGCTACATCTACCAGGTCGACCCGACGACCCGCCTCGTTCAGGCGGTGATCGAGGCGCTGGTCTAGGAAGCTTGGGCCGAGGTCTCATGACCTCGGCCCGGCTCGCAACAGGGAGAGGTGAATGAGGCATCTGCTGTTCGCCGGCGCACTGGCGCTGGCCGCCGCCGCTTGCGGCAACCAAGGCGATGGCGCCAATCAAGCAGCGCCAGCAACGAACACGGCCGGGGCCAACAAGCCGAGCGGCACCATCGCCGCCGGCCTGGGCAACAGCCGGCTGGCCGCGGCAGTTCAGGCCGCGGGCCTAAAGGACACGCTGGAGGGCGCCGGTCCGTACACCGTGCTCGCTCCGACCGACCGGGCGTTGGCCAAGCTCCCGCCCGGGCGCCTGGACGCTTTGCTCAAACCGGAAGGCAAGGAGCAACTCACCGTTCTGCTAACCCGCCATATCTTGCCCGGCACCATGCTGACGGCTGACATCGAAAAGGCGATCGCAACGGGTGGCGGCAAGGCGGTGCTGGCGAGCATGGCGGGTGGCACCATCACTGCGACCCGCGAGGGTGGGCGGGTCGTTCTCACCGCTGCCGACGGCTCCAAAGCGGCCATGGCCGGGGCCGAGCAGCCCTATGGCAACGGCGTCGTCCACCCGATCGACACGGTACTCGCCAAGCCGGGCTGAGCGACCCCAAGCGGCGTGCCCGCAGCTGAGCGAACGATAAGCAGCCAAGCCACTGGCACGGCCCAATCGGCTCGCTATAACGGCGTTCCAACAGCGGGCGCGTCCGGGTGTTTCGGATGCTTGCCCAGGGGCAAAAGGGCAAAGCAGCGCGATGAAGGCGACGATCGAACGGGCCACTCTCCTTAAGTGCCTCAGCCACGTCCAGTCGGTGGTGGAGCGGCGCAACACCATTCCGATCCTTTCCAACGTCATGCTCGACGCGCGGGAGGACGGCTCCATTCGCCTGATGGCGACCGACCTCGACTTGCAGGTCGACGAGAGCGTACCGGCCAACGTCGCACAACCGGGCGCCATCACGGTGTCGGCGCATACCTTCTTCGATATCGTTCGCAAGCTGTCGGAGGGCAGCCAGGTCGAGCTCAGCGCCGCCGACGGCAAGATGCAGGTCGTGGCCGGTCGCGCCCGCTTTAATCTCTCGACGCTGCCCCGCGACGACTTCCCGGTGATCGCCGAAGGCGACCTGCCGACCCGCTTCGAACTGCCCGCCGCCACCTTGCGCCAGATCATCGACAAAACGCGCTTTGCCATCTCCTCGGAGGAGACGCGCTATTATCTGATGGGCATCTTCCTTCACATCGCCGACGACCAGTTGAAGGCGGCCGCCACCGACGGCCACCGCCTGGCGCGCGTGACGGTGCCCAAGCCGGACGGCGCCGACGGCATGCCGGACGTGATCGTGCCGCGGAAATGCGTCGCGGAGCTGCGCAAGCTGCTCGACGAGGTCGAAGGCACGGTCGAGGTGTCCCTCTCCCCGACCAAGATCCGCTTTGTGCTCGGCCACGCGGTGCTGACGAGCAAGCTGATCGACGGCACCTTTCCCGACTATAATCGGGTGATCCCGACCGCCAACGACAAGCTGCTGAAGCTCGACCCCAAGAGCTTCGCCGCCGGCGTTGATCGCGTTTCGACCATCGCCAGTGAGAAGACCCGGGCGGTCAAGATCGGCGTGGACCGCGACAAGGTCACGCTGTCCGTGACCAGTCCGGAGAACGGGATTGCGACCGAGGAACTCGCCGCCGACTATGCCGCGGATGGACTCGAGATCGGCTTCAACGCGCGGTACCTGCTCGACATCCTGCACGAGATCGAGGGCGACAGCGTCGAAGTCCACCTGGCCGACGCGGCTGCCCCAACCCTCCTACGCGAGAATGACAAGAGCTCGGCGCTATACGTGCTGATGCCAATGCGGGTGTGACGGCGCAGGCTGAGGTTCCCGAGGGCGCTCGCGGCGCTCGCATCTGGCTCTACAAGCGGCCGTTCCGGGTGGGCATGCACGAGGCGCTGGTGCAGCTCGATGCTCGGCTGGGCGGCCTGTTCAGTAGCTTGTGGATCGAGGGCAAAGAGGTTGCTTGGGACTCGACCCCGGCGGCCGGGCAGGAGGCGGTGCGCAATCACGCGCTGAGTGCGACTCTGCCCGATGGTCGCCTGTTGGAGGTCGACGCCGGTTACATCAGCATGAGCAATGTGGGCATCGCGGCGAAGGTCGAGGGCGTGCTGGTGCACGAGAGCCATCCCGGCCGGCGCATCGCCTACCCCGCGCGCGCCGCCAAGATGATCACCCAGCAGGGTCGGGATGGTCGCCCGGCTTACGACCCCGACAAGTTGCGGCGAAACAAGGTGCCGATCATGGTCGACATCGCCACCGGCATCCTGTTCTTCATCGTCGCCAAGCTCACCGATCTCCGAACCGCAGCGCTGATCGGCGCCGGACTGGGCATCGCGCTGATCATCGCCCAGCGGTTCGTGAAGGTCGACCTGATCGGCGGTCTGGCGCTGTTCGGGGTCGTCATGCTGCTGATCTCGGCCGGCTTCGCCATTCTGTTCGAGGATGACGAGCTGATCAAGCAGCGCTCCACCATTGTCGGGCTGATCGGCGCCGCCTGCTTCCTATTCGACGGGCTGATCCTGAAAGGGCGCCGCCTCGGGCACGGTATGAACCGCTACTTGGCGTATTCCGACATCGACGAGCAGCGCTTGGCGATCGGAATGGGGCTGACCGGAGCCGTCATGGCCCTGGCCAACTATTTGGTCGTACGGCTGGTCTCGACTGACGTGTGGCTATTCTACACGACCTTCGGCGATATTCCCTTGTCGATCGGGCTTGTGCTGCTCGCAATTAAGTGGGCTCGGAGCGGACCTGGCC
This sequence comes from uncultured Sphingomonas sp., assembly GCA_902806295.1. Lineage (GTDB taxonomy): Bacteria > Pseudomonadota > Alphaproteobacteria > Sphingomonadales > Sphingomonadaceae > Sphingomicrobium. The sequence goes on from CADCWB010000175.1 coordinate 2,882, forward strand.
AGCGGAGCCTTGCGGCCTGACGTGCCCGTCACCCGCCTCACCCTCCACAACTTCCGCAACTACCCTGAGCTGTTGATCGAACCCGGCCCCGGCTTCGTCTGCCTTTATGGCGAGAATGGCGCGGGCAAGACCAACATTCTGGAAGCCGTGTCACTGCTTGCTCCGGGACGCGGTCTCCGGGGCGCCCCGCTGGGCGAGATGGGGCGGAGCGACGGACCGGGCGGTTTCGGGATTGCGGCGCGTCTCGACGGCGTGGATCTTGGGACCGGAACACTCCCGGCTGCGCCTGAACGGCGGCAGGTGCGGATCAATGGTGCACCGACGGCGGTCAACAGCCTGGCCGAATGGCTGTCGGTGCTGTGGCTCACTCCGGCGATGGACCGTCTGTTCGCGGGAACTGCGGGTGAGCGGCGCCGCTTTCTCGATCGGCTGGTGCTGGCGCTGGAGCCGGGCCATGCCCATTACGCGGCCCGCTACGAAGCTGCCATGCGCGCGCGCAACAAGCTGTTGGCCGAACCCGACGGCGCCGACCCCGATTGGCTCGGAGCACTGGAGGCGGGGATGGCCGAGCATGGCGCCGTCTTGGCGCAGGCCCGCGCTCGCACGGTCGAGGCGCTGGACGAGCGACTGTCGGCAACCCCGGACGATGGCTTCGCCCGGGCCGAGATCGCACTCGCCGGCTGGAGCGAATGCGATCTCGCCGGCGTGCTGCGAGCCAATCGCGGCCGTGACGCCGCTGCCGGCCGCGCCACGGAAGGCCCGCATCGGCAGGACTTGCTGGTCACCCACCGAGCCAAGGGGCAGCCCGCTTCCCGCAGCTCCACCGGCGAGCAGAAGGCCCTGCTGCTTGGCCTCGTTCTGGCCCATGCCGAGCTGGTCGCCGACCGCCGCGGCGCACCTCCGCTGCTGCTCCTCGATGAAGTCGCCGCGCACCTCGATCCCGGCCGTCGAGCCGCCCTGTTCATGCGCTTGGAAGGGCGCGGCCAGGTGTGGCTGACGGCCACCGAACCTGCGCTGTTCGACGGCATCGGCGACGCCGCCCGCTTCCATGTCGCGAGCGGAACTGCTGAGCCCGCCTGAGTGGAGGTGGACTTTTCCCGCCTTCGCGCTATATACGCCCTCAGCGAGACGCACAGACAAGCGGCGTGATCGGCCTTTCGGCCGGCCCGTGTCTCGGTTCCCCTTTAAGTTCTCCACATCACGCGGGGTTCTTTTCTCACCCGACTTCCGGGCGCGATTTGCCGCGCGCGGACGTGATGCAGATGGATTTCTCATGACTTTCGAACAACTCGGCTTGATGAAGCCGCTGACCGACGCGCTCGCCGCGAAAAACTACACCCAGCCGACGCCGATCCAGGCTCAGGCCATTCCGACTGTGCTGACCGGCCGCGACCTGCTGGGCATTGCTCAGACGGGTACCGGCAAGACGGCCGCTTTTATGCTGCCGTCGTTGCAGCGTCTTAATGCTGCCAAGCGCATTCCGCGTCCGGGCCAGATCCGCATGCTGGTGCTAGCGCCGACTCGGGAGCTTGCCTCCCAGATCGCCGCTAGCGCGGAGGCCTATGGCAAGGGCCTGCGCGCCAGCGTCGGCGTGATCTTCGGTGGCGTGGCCAACCAGAAGAGCATCCGTACCGTTCAACGCGGGCTTGATGTGCTGGTTGCCACCCCCGGCCGACTGCTCGACCTGGTCGACCAGCGGGCGGTGAACCTGTCGGAGCTGGAGATCCTCGTCCTGGACGAGGCCGACCAGATGCTCGACCTCGGCTTCATCCATGCGCTCAAGCGGATCGTGAAGATCATCCCGGCCAAGCGCCAGACCCTGTTCTTCTCGGCCACCATGCCGCGGATGATCAAGCAGCTGGCCGACACCTACCTGTCCAACCCGGCCGAAGTGTCGGTTGCGCCCGTAGCGACCACCGCCGAGCGGGTCGAGCAGCAGGTGACCTTCGTCAACCAGGCGGAGAAGACCGCGCTGCTGACGCTGTTCTTCCAGACGCAGCAGATTGATCGTTCGCTGGTATTCAGCCGCACCAAGCATGGTGCCGACAAGGTGGTGCGCCAGCTTGCCGCGGCCGGCATCGCGGCCAATGCGATTCACGGCAACAAGAGCCAGCCGCAGCGGGAAAAGGCGCTTGCCGCCTTCCGTTCCGGCGAGGTGCCGATCCTGGTCGCGACCGACATCGCCGCGCGCGGAATCGATATTCCGGGCGTCAGCCACGTCATCAACTTCGACCTGCCGAACGTTCCGGAGCAGTATGTGCACCGGATCGGGCGGACCGCTCGCGCCGGGGCGACCGGCATCGCCATCGCCTACTGTGCCGAAGACGAGAAGGCGTACCTGCGCGATATCGAGAAGCTGACCCGGCAGAAGGTCACGCCGACCCCGCTACCGGCCGGCTTCAATCAGGCGGTGGAAGCCCTGAAGCGGTTAAAGCCCGAACCGAAGCGCGCTCCGCAGCCGGCCCGAAACAACACCAAGCTGCGCCAGGGTCGCGGGCGGGACTCCGATCCGCGTCGCGATCAGCTCCCCCGCCATGACCCGCGGTCCGACATGCCGCGCGGCGATGAGCGCGTGCACGGGCAAGCCCAGCCGCGCCACCCGCGCCCGGCGGCCGCCCACCCGCACGCTTACGGTCGGCCGCAGGGCGGCGAAGGCCGCACGGTCGGCAACCCGGCACGGGCCGGAGCGCCGTCGGGGCAGGGCCGTCCAGTCCAGGCCGGTCGTCCAAGCAACGGCGGCAATGGCGGCGGCCGTGGTCGCGGCCGTCCGGCCGGCCAACGCTCCGCCTACTAGGCGTTCTACGAGGGCCGTCGCTCCCGGCGGCCCTCCTCGCGTACGCGCGCGCGTGACTTCGACTGCCGAGTCGCTATATCTTGCCCATGGCAGAAGATCCCAATCAGAATAGCTACGGCGCCGACAGCATCAAGGTGCTGAAGGGCCTCGACGCGGTCCGCAAACGGCCCGGAATGTACATCGGCGACACCGACGATGGCTCCGGCCTCCACCATATGGTTTTCGAGGTCAGCGACAACGCAATCGACGAGGCGTTGGCCGGTCACTGCGACCGGATCCTGATCCAGCTCAATCCCGACGGATCGGTCACGGTCGAGGACAATGGCCGCGGCATTCCGACCGGCATCCATGCCGAGGAAGGCGTCTCGGCCGCCGAGGTCATCATGACCCAGCTCCACGCCGGCGGTAAGTTCGAGAACACCAGCGACGATAATGCCTACAAGGTCTCCGGCGGTCTCCACGGGGTGGGGGTGTCGGTGGTCAATGCGCTGTCCGAGTGGCTGGAGCTCACCATCTGGCGCGACGGGGAGGAGCATTGGATGCGCTTTCGCCTCGGCGATGCCGAAGCGCCGCTCCAGCAGACCGGTGACGCGCCCGAAGGCAAGAAGGGCACCCGTGTGACCTTCCTGCCCTCGCCCGACACCTTCAAGATCGTCGAGTTCGATTTCGACAAGCTCGAGCATCGCTTTAGCGAACTGGCCTTCCTGAACTCGGGCGTTCGCCTGGTGCTGGTCGATGCCCGCCACGACGAGCGCAAGGAAGTGGAGCTATTCTACGAGGGTGGGATCGCGGCGTTCGTGAAGTATCTCGATCGCGCCAAGACGGCTCTGTTTCCCGAGCCGATCGCCATCTCGGCGGTCCGCGATGGGATCGGCATCGATGTCGCGCTGGAGTGGAATGACAGCTATTACGAGAACGTCCTGCCATTCACCAACAATATCCCGCAGCGTGACGGCGGCACGCACCTGGCGGCCTTCCGCGCCGCGCTGACCCGCACCGTCAACGGCTATGCGGAAAAGTCCGGCATGCTGAAGAAGGAAAAGGTGACGCTCACCGGCGACGACATGCGCGAGGGCCTGACCGCGATCGTCTCGGTCAAGCTGCCCGATCCCAAGTTCAGTAGCCAGACCAAGGACAAGCTGGTCAGCTCCGAAGTGCGCCAGCCGCTGGAAGCGCTGATGAGCGACAAGATGACCGAGTGGCTGGAGGAAAATCCCGCCAACGCCCGGTCTATCATCCAGAAGATCATCGACGCCGCCGCCGCCCGGGAGGCCGCCAAGCGGGCGCGCGAATTGACTCGGCGCAAGGGTGTGATGGACATCGCGTCGCTGCCGGGCAAGCTGGCCGACTGCCAAGAGCGCGACCCGGCACTGTCCGAACTGTTCCTGGTCGAGGGTGATTCGGCCGGCGGCTCGGCCAAGCAGGGCCGCAACCGGCAGAATCAGGCGATCCTTCCGTTGCGCGGCAAGCTGCTCAACGTCGAGCGCGCGCGCTTCGACCGGATGCTCACCAGCCGCGAGATCGGGACCATCATTCAGGCGCTCGGCACCGGCATTGGCCGGGAGGAGTTCAACCTCGCCAAGCTGCGCTACCACAAGATCGTGATCATGACGGACGCCGACGTCGACGGTGCCCACATCCGCACGCTGCTGCTGACCTTCTTCTACCGCCAGATGCCCGAGCTGATCGAAGCCGGCCACCTGCTGATCGCCCAGCCGCCGCTGTACAAGGTCGCTCGCGGCCGGTCGGAGGTGTATCTCAAGGACGACGCTCAGCTCGACGATTATCTAGTCGATGCGGGCCTTGACGGACTGCAGCTGGAGACTGCTCGCGACGTCCGGCAAGGACCCGATCTTCGGGCCTTGGTCGACCATGCTCGGCGCGTTCGAACGCTGATGCGCTATGCGCCGAAGAAGTATGATCCGGCGCTGCTGGAAGCACTGGCGCTGGCTGGAGCGCTCGACCCGCGCTTGGAAGAGGCCGGCCGACGCGCCGCGATCGAAAAGGTCGCCGCCTGGCAGGGCCAGGGCGATCCGGAGGCGGTCTGGTCCGGCGAAATCGCGGCGGAGGGCGGCTATCTACTTCGCCGGCTGTGGCGCGGCGTCACGGATGTGACCATTATCGAGCCCAGCTTCATCGCCTCGGCCGAGGCTCGCAAGCTCCACACGCTCGGGGCCGAGCAGGCGGAGGTCTATGCGGAGCCTTCCACCTTGCGGACCCTCAAGAAGGGCGCGCAGGTCGAGGTCGAGCCGACGGTTGGTCCGGGCGAAGGTGAGGAAGCCGCCGAGCAGGCCGCCGCCGACACCAAGGGCAAGCCGGCAAGCATCACCCGCCCGAGCGAGCTGCTAGACGCAGTGTTGGCCGCGGGCCGGAAGGGGTTGTCGATCCAGCGCTACAAGGGACTGGGCGAGATGAATGCCGAGCAGCTATGGGAAACCACGCTCGACCCCGCCAACCGCTCGCTGCTGCGAGTGGAGGTCGGTCAGGCGGACATCGCCGACGAGATCTTCTCCCGCCTGATGGGCGAAGTCGTCGAACCCCGCCGGGAGTTCATTCAAGATAATGCGCTGAGTGTGGCGAATTTGGACGTATGAGATGGGCGCTGCTCCCAGCTCTAATCCTTGCTAGCTGTGGGCACTCCACTTCCGCGGCGCTGCCGGTTGACGATCCTGCTTTGTCGGCGGCGCTGTTCCTGGATGCGCGATCGATTGAGCCGGGATTGGCGAAGGATTTCACCTGTGCCGGCATTGAGGGCGCCGGGACTGAGGAGGATCCTCCCACCGCCGTGCTGGCGCTGATTCGTGAGCGGCTGGGCGTGCCGGTGCTCCCGCAAAGTGACTGTCGCCGCGACGAGCGTACCAGCCTGGTCGTGGGTGATCGCGTTACCGGCAGCGGCACTTGGCTGACCATCGGCGATGTCGGCTGCGTGAGCCCTGATCGCTGCAGGGCTACGGTTAGCTATTATGTGGCCAATCAGGGAGCCGGAGGGCGCGAAGTGACGGCGGAGCGAACAGCGAGTGGCTGGCGAGTCCACGCGACCGGCAACTCTTGGATCAGTTAGACAGCGGGAACGACGCGCTCGCAGGTCCATTGATCGCTTCCATGCTTTCCCATCCCATCACCGTCGCCTCCTACAATATGCGCAAGGCGATCGGGACCGATCGGCGGCGCAATCCGCAGCGGGTGCTCGACGTGCTGCGGGAAATCGATGCGGATGTGGTCGCCCTGCAGGAGGCGGACCGGCGGGTGGGGGGGCGCTCGTCGGCGGTGCCGCACGAACTGATCGACGCACATGGCCACTATAAAGCGGTTCCGCTGGGCGTGAAGAACCGGCGGGTGCTCGACCGGCTTCCCCGGATAGGTGCGCGGGTCGACGAGCTGTTCAACACCGATACGCGCAACATCGGCTGGCACGGCAATGCGCTGCTGGTGAAGCATGACGTCGAGGTGATGGACGTGGCGGCCTTGGAGCTGCCGACGCTGGAGCCGCGCGGGGCTGTGCTCGCGGAGCTGCTGATCGCGGACAAGCCGCTGCGGGTGGTCGGGCTGCACCTCGACCTGTCCGGACTGTGGCGGCGACGGCAGATGCGCGCCATTCTCGACGAGATCGCCGGTCGGCCAAACCAAATGCCAAGCGTGCTGATGGGCGACACCAATGAGTGGCGCTCGGCGGCGGGATGCTTGACCGAGTTGGACGGCAACTACCGGCTTGCTCCAACCGGGCCGAGCTTCCACTCTCGTCGGCCGGTCGCGGCGCTGGACCGGATCATTGTCGATAACCAGCTGCGGATCGAGGCGGCCGGCGTGCACCACAGCTCGTCTGCGCGGGTGGCCAGCGATCACCTGCCGATTTGGGCTCGATTGTCCTTTTAACTCGTCATTGCGAGGAGCGCAGCGACGCGGCAATCCAGTGCTGCTTCAAGTGAACTGGATTGCTTCGCTCCGCTCGCAATGACGATTAAGCCGCCTTACCGCCCATCGCCCGCTTCCGCCGGCGTTGGATCGACGACCCGATCCCCATCGCCTCGCGGTATTTGGCGACCGTGCGCCGGGCAAGATCGAAGCCTTGAGCCTTGAGCAGTTCGACCAGCGTATCGTCCGACAGAATGTCGGCCTCGGCTCCGATCAGCTTGCCGATGGCGGACTTGACCGCCTCGGCTGAAGCGCCTGCGCCGTCGTCTGCAGCCACGCCCGAGCGGAAGAACCACTTGAGCTCGTAAAGGCCACGGTCGCACAGCAGATACTTGTTGGAGGTTACCCGGCTGACGGTGCTCTCGTGCATGGCGATCGCTTCGGCAACCTTGCCCAGTGTGAGTGGGCGCAGCGCGGACACCCCCTGCCGGAAGAAGCCGTCCTGATGCTTCACGATCTCGCTGGCGACCTTGACGATGGTGCGGGCGCGCTGGTCGAGCGCGCGCGCCAGCCAGTTGGCGCTTTGCAGGCATTCGCCCAGCCAGGCGCGGCTCTCCTTCGACTGCGGCCCGGATTTCAACTCCGCATAGTAACGGCGATTGACGAGGACCCGCGGCAGGGTGGCGGCATTGAGTTCGATCGCGAAGCCTCCGCCGACCCGTCGCACGATGACGTCCGGCTCCGGGGCGTTTTCAGGTTCGGCGGCGAAGCGGCAGCCCGGCTTGGGGTCATAGGCGCGCAGTTCACGCACCATGTCGGACAGGTCTTCATCGTCGACGCCGCAGATGCGCTTCAAGGCCGTCATCTGCCCCCGCGCCAGCAGGTCGAGATTGTCGATCAGCCGAGCCATGGCGGGATCGTGGCGATCAGCCGCCCGCGCCTGCAGCGCGAGGCACTCTGAGAGGTCGCGGGCGCCCACACCCGGCGGGTCGAACGATTGCACCAGCCTCAGCCCGGCCTCGGCGTCCTTCAGGGTGACGGCCGCGCCCTCGGCGATGTCGGCTAGCGGCGTCGCGAGGTAGCCGGTCGCCTCCAGTTCATGAATGATCGCTGCTGCTGCTCGCGCCGGTGCACCGCCGTGACCAGACAGCTGCTCCATGAGATGCTCGCACAGACCGCTTTCGCACGCGGCGAGCCGGTCGAAGTCGAACGCTTCGTCGCCGCTCCCGCCGCTGACTTCATAGCTGCTGTCGCTGTCCAGCGCAGCATCCTGCCAATCGGAGTCTAGCGCCTCCTCCCCGCGAGCCGTGAGTTCGTCCGCGCCTTGAGGGTCCGGCGCATCTTCCCCGACCTCCCGGTCTTCGCGCACGATCAGACCCGCCTCGCCCTCCCCGCGCGACATCTCGAGCAAAGGGTTCTTGGCTACCTCTTCGGCGATCGCCGCCTCGATCTCGAGATTGCTGAGCTGCAGCAGCTTGATCGCCTGCTGCAGCTGCGGAGTCAGCACCAGCGACTGGGAGGCACGAAGATAAAGGCCGGGAGCGAGGCTCATGGCCGCTTCTACTACAGCGCGAAGCTCTCGCCGAGGTAAAGACGGCGGACGTCGGGGTCCGCTACCAACGCCTCAGGAGTACCCTGGAACAGGACCTGCCCGTCATAGATGATGCAGGCTCGATCGACGATATCGAGCGTCTCGCGCACATTATGATCGGTGATCAGCACCCCGATGTCGCGGCCCTTCAGCTCCTTGACCAGGTCGCGAATGTCGGAGATCGAGATCGGGTCAATGCCGGCGAAGGGCTCGTCGAGCAGCATGATCTTGGGTTCTGCCGCCAGCGCGCGCGCGATCTCGCAGCGCCGCCGCTCGCCGCCGGAAAGGGCCATGGCTGGGGCTGCGCGCAGGCCGGTCAGACCGAATTCGCTCAGCAGCTGCTCAAGCCTATCGCGGCGCGCCTGCCGGTCCGGCTCAGCTACCTCCAGCACCGCGATGATGTTCTGCTCCACGGTCATGCCGCGGAAGATGCTGGTTTCCTGCGGCAGATAGCCCAGGCCGAGGATCGCGCGGCGATACATCGGCAGGGGAGTGATGTCTCGGCCGTCGAGCAGGATGCGGCCGGCATCGGGCTTCACCAGGCCCATCACGGAGTAAAAGCACGTGGTCTTGCCGGCGCCGTTGGGGCCAAGCAGGCCGACCACCTCGCCCCGGTGCACGGTCAAAGAGACATCGTGCAGCACCTGGCGCTTGTCATAGGCCTTCGCGATGGAGCGCACCTCCAGGCCGCGCATCGCTCCTTCAGCCTCAACGGCGAGGGAGTGGCTGGAGCGGATGTCGAGCATCGGTTAGGAGCGCTCAGCTGCCGCGTTGGGGGACTGTGAAGCGGCCGGTCACCCGTCCCCCGCTCTGCCCCACGCCCGGCGGACCGCCGTCGATCACCGCCCGCCCGCTATTGAGGTCGATCACCAGCCGGTTGCCGTTGACCTGACTGCCACCGCGGGTCAGCTGAACGTCGCCAAGCAGGGTGATGAGCTTGCGATTAAGGTCGTAAATGCCGAAGCTGCCGCGCGCCGTCTCAGAGGGGGAGCGCACCACCACCCCGCCGGCCGCGTCAAGCCGATCGATTTCTATTCCGCCAGAGCTGCTGTAATTGATGGTCAGCCGCGCTGTGTCCAGGTTCAGCGCTTCCTTGCTCACCCGGACGTTCCCGGAGAAAATCGCCCGGTCGGCGCCATCCTGTACCTCGATCCTGTCGGCCGCGACATCAA
>CADCWB010000176.1 GCA_902806295.1 uncultured Sphingomonas sp.
ATCGCCAAGGCTCCTTGTGGAAGGAGCCGAGATGCTCTGCGCGCCGTGGAGGCCGTTCAACGCAAGCGCGACCGACGTGAGTCTACCCAACAATCACCGCAAGCGCCCTCCCGCGCAGCGGGTTCGTTCCTCGGCCAGTCCACGCCGCCGGGCAAGCGGGCGGCAGCCTCGCGCCCATTGCCGCCATCCAGTCGGCCAAGACGGCATCTCCGAAGCGGACATTGCAGCTGCCCACGTCATAAATCTGGGCCGCGCCAGTTCCCGACCATGGTCAGCTACCAGGAAGTGAACGCTCGCCGCGCAACACGGAGAAGGATTGCCCGGGACTCATTTCAGATTTCGGATGCGTGGCTCCGGCGGCGCTCACCCACGGAAGCATTGGTGATTTGGCGGGAACAGGTTATACATCGTCAAGTTTGTCGTCCGGACGCGGTCCCAACTCTAACCAACGCGAGCTTCTGAATTGGATGATCGTTGTTCTAAATGGACGAAATCTACCCTTCATTTTTGTCAGCCCCGGGCGGGAGGCCCGCTGCCGCTCGCGCCGTGGTGCGCCAGCAGTGTCCGGACTCTCTCGACGACTTCGTTGACATGCGGTCCGACGGACGGCGCGAGTTCACGCCAGTCTTCAGGCTCCTCACCAAGAAAGTCGTCTGCCTGACCCGCAGCTCTCCTGGCCATGATGCGCGCGCCGGTTTAACTCAGCTCGAACTGCGCTCGATGTCGGCGGAACGGGAAACGATCATGTCGAGAACCATTGCAGACCTGATCGCCGAGACGCTGGCCAACGCCGGCGTCAAACGCGTCTGGGGCGTGACGGGCGACAGCCTGAACGGCGTCAACGACAGCCTGCACCGGCTGGGCAAGACGCGCTGGATGCCCGTGCGGCACGAAGAAGTTGCGGCGCTGGCTGCGGGCGCGGAAGCCGACCTCGCCGGTCGGTTGGCCGTGTGCGCGGGCAGCGCCGGTCCGGGCAACCTGCACCTGATCAACGGGCTTTACGACTGCCACCGGAACCGCGTCCCGGTTCTGGCGATCGCCGCGCATATCCCCTCGTCGGAGATCGGGCTGGGCTACTTTCAGGAGACCCACCCGCAGGAGCTCTTCAAGGAATGCAGCCACTACGTGGAGCTGGTCTCCACGCCCGAACAGATGCCGAGGGTGCTGCAGACGGCTATGCGCGCAGCGGTTCAGCTGAAGGGCGTCGCTGTGGTGGTCCTGCCCGGCGACATGGCATTGAAGACGGTGTCGAGCGACGCCCAGACGACCTGGACCGCCGCGGCCGACCCGGTGATCACGCCGGGCCCGGAGGATCTCGATAAGCTGGCCGCACTGCTCAACGACTCCGACGCGGTGACCCTGCTTTGCGGCAGCGGCTGCGCCGGGGCGCATAACGAGGTGGTGGCGCTGGCCGACGTCCTGGCCGCGCCCGTGGTGCATGCCCTTCGTGGCAAGGAGCACCTGGAGTGGGAGAATCCGTTCGATGTCGGCATGACGGGGCTAATCGGGTTCAGTTCCGGCTACCACGCCATGCTGTCCTGCGACACCTTGCTGATGCTCGGCACGGACTTCCCCTACCGCAACTTCTACCCTTCGGAGGCCCGGATCGCGCAGGTGGACATCAGGGGCGAGGTACTGGGTCGCCGCACCCGCGTCGAACTGCCCTTGGTCGGCGACGTCGGCGCCACCATCAAGGCGCTGCTGCCCCGGCTTCGCGGAGGAAAGGACCGTCGCTTTCTCGACAGGGCGAAGACGCACTACGCATCAGCGCGCGAAGATCTGGACGATCTCGCCGAACCACGGCCGGGAGACGCGCGCATCCATCCACAGCACCTCACCCGGCTGGTCAGCGAACTTGCATCCGACGACGCGGTTTTCACGGCCGACGTGGGCACGCCCACGGTCTGGGCGGCGCGCTATTTGAGGATGAACGGTCGGCGGCGCCTGCTCGGCTCGTTCAATCACGGCACCATGGCGAACGCCATGCCTCAGGCCATGGGGGCGCAGGCTGCCTTCCCCGCTCGACAGGTGATCTCACTCTCCGGCGATGGCGGCTTCACCATGCTGATGGGCGACTTCATCTCGCTGGCCCAGCTCGGGCTGCCAGTGAAGGTCGTGCTCTATGACAACGCGTCCTTGGGCTTTGTCGCCATGGAGATGAAGGCGGCGGGGCTTCTCGACTCCGGGACCGATCTCGTGAACCCAGACTTCGCCGCCATGGCAACCGCGATGGGTGTGCTCGGGATCAAAGTCACAGACCCTCGGGAGCTCAGGGCCGCGCTCAGCCGCGCCTTTGCCCACGACGGTCCCGTCCTCGTGGACGTGAAGACCGCCAAGCAGGAGCTGGTCCTGCCGCCCAAGATCGAGCTTGAGCCGGCGAAGGGGTTCAGTCTTTTCATGCTCAAGGCCGTGATCAGCGGCCGCGGCGACGAGGTGGTTGAGCTCGCCCGCACGAACCTGAGATGGTGAATGGCCATTGCGCTCAGGTACAATCGTGCACGCTCTGGACCGTGAGGTGCCGACTCCTCGTGGAGAGCACTCCCGTCAAGTTTTCAACATTCGCGCCCAGGAAGCACGTCAGCGTCTGGATCTGGCACATTCCGGCCGGCTCCGAACACGCGAAACGGGGCAGAACGGGTTCGTCACTCGAACTGAGCAAAGGGCAGCTTGCGAGTATCCCTGCCTCCGAAGCGGACATGCAGCTTTCGGCCAGTGGACTAAACCGCTCTCGCGGTAGGAGCGGCACCTGTCGGCCGTGTTGTTGGTCGTGATGTAGGGGCGGCGGCTCGCCCCGTCTGAGGATCGTGAGGTTCGACCTCACCCCAGACGGGAGCCTTCCATGAGCCACGACGCCGTCTCTCCGCTGCGCCGGCGGATGATCGAGGACATGACCATCCGCCAGTTCGGCGAGAAGACCAAGGGCGACTACATCCGCCAGGTCCGCGCGTTCACGGCTTTCCTCGGACGATCACCGGACGGAGCCGAGCCAGAGGATCTCCGGCGCTATCAGCTGCACCTGGCCTCGCTCGGCGCGAGCTACGCCCGCATGAACTTGGCGAGCACGGCGCTGCGGTTCTTCTTTCACGTCACGCTTGCCCGGCCGGGCTTCGGCAACCGCATGGCCCGGATCGCGTCGCCCGAGCGGCTGCCGGTCGTGCTGAGCCCCGAGGAGGTGGCGCTGCTGCTCGCCCACGCGCCGAGCCTCAAGTACCGCGCCGCGCTCAGCGTTGCCTATGGCGGCGGCCTGCGCGTCTCGGAGATCGCCAACCTGAAGGTCGCCGATATCGACAGCGCCCGCATGCTGATCCGGGTCGAGCAGGGCAAGGGCCGCAAGGACCGCTACGTCATGCTCTCGCCCGACCTCCTCGACCTCCTGCGCCAGTGGTGGCGGGTGAAGCGCCCGCGCGGTTGGCTGTTCCCTGGTC
>CADCWB010000177.1 GCA_902806295.1 uncultured Sphingomonas sp.
CCGCCAGCACGGGCACACTCGAGACCCTGACCACCACCTTGATCGACAGCATCAACGGCTACCGGGACGCCGCTCAAAACGCTGATGGTTCGCAGTTCCAGGAACTGTTCCGCCGCATGGCCGACGACCGCAGCCGGGTGGCCGAGGACCTGCGCGCCGAAGTGCGACGCTTGGGCGGCAACCCGCCGGACGACGGCAGCTTCCTCGGCGGCACTCACCAGCGCTTTCTCGATCTCAAGGCCGCGATCACCGGGCGCGACGACAAGTCGATCATCAACGAGGTCGAACGCGGCGAGGATTACCTCAAGGAGAAGTTCGAAACCGCCCTCAACAGCGACGAGCTCCCGGTGGAGAGCCGCTCGGTGGTCGAACGCGCCTATCAGTCGGTCCGTGAAGGCCACGACCGCGTCCGCGACCTCAAGCACGGCCTGGAGGCTTAAGCATGGGCATCTTCGACAAGATCAAGGGCGCGATTTTCGGCCACAAGGATCCGGGCCCGGGCAACCGGCCGCAGATCCCCGCGGGTATGGCCGGCGGTCCGCCACTGCAGCAGGGACAGCCCGGCCAACAGCCGCAGTTCCAGCAGCAGCAGCAGCAGCAGCAGCCGGGTGGGGCCGCGCAGGCACAACAGGGGCAGCAGCAGCAGGTCGACGTCGATCAGGTGCTTTCGCAGATCGCTAGCCAAAAGGGCAATCCCGACCTCAACTACAAGACGTCGATCGTTGACCTCATGAAGCTGCTCGGCATCGAGTCCAGCCTCGACAATCGCAAGGAGCTTGCCCAGGAGCTCGGCTACACCGGTGAGCTCAACGGCAGTGCCGAGATGAACATCTGGCTCCACAAGGCCACGATGAAGCAGCTTGCCCAGCACGGCGGCAAGGTGCCGGCCAGCATGATGGATTAACCATTCGTCCGTTCCCCCCGTCGGACGAACGGGCGCCGGCAGCAATGCCGCCGCCTTTTTTACGGTCAGCCTGATCGTTGCTGAAGGACGGGCGTGCTTGTCCGCGCGCCGGCGCGATCGTGCAGCGAACCCTAAGTGAAGCGAACGACAGCGGCATTCGCCTGTCCGGACGATCGGTCACAGGTTAGCCGGACAAAGCTTCTTGCATCGGTTGAGCTGCTATCACTGTTCCCGCCCACCGGTCCCGGCAACGAATACTCTCCCGCTCTCCAACGCGTATCAAGCTGGTCACCCCTATTCAAACGCGGACAGCTCTGCCAAATCTTCTATGCTATTCGGGGGCTTACTGCATGCTGGTGTCTACGCGTTGCTGTTTCGCTGCTATTCTGATTGCGTTTGCGATGCCGGTAGGTGCCGCCGCACCGTCCGTTCCGCTTGATCCACCGATCACCCTTACTCCCTTTCGCTCCCCCGATCCGCTGGCGCACTACGTCCGAGCCCGCGCCTCCGTGCCGCTTGACGGACAGGCGGTTGCGGTGGAGCTGCTTATCGTAGGCGACGAGGCCGCACTTAGGGCACGGACGCTGAATGGACAGGTGTCCCTGGCCGCCATCGATCGGATAGAGTTGGCCCTGGCTGTGCTGGCCGATCGCACCCTTCAGCCCTTGTGGGCACCGCTAGCGCAATGGGCAGGGCCTGGTTTGGAAGGGCTACGTTCCAGGTCCATTGCGGCTCGGCGCCAAGCCTTCGCTAGGGCCCAACCCTCGCCCGCGGCGACTTCGAATGAGTCAACCGTTCGTCCGAAGGTTCGTGCCCTGCTGCAGTTTAGCCGGACGATGTGGAGTGCCGGCTATCGCTTCGAGGCACGTCAACTGCTGCAGAACTGGTTAGCCAGCAACAATCCGCGAGGACGACGCAGTTGGGCTTCGATCGAATGGACGTCCATCGTCACGGAACAAGGCTGGCAAGACCGCGCCGACGAAAACTGGGACGCGGCCTTGGCGCATTATCGGCGGATCGAGGACACTCTAGGCAGGAGCCCATATGCGGTAAACGGGTCCGTCAATCGAGCCGCTCTCCTAGCTCGTTTGGGGCGCTACCAGGAGGCTCTGCAGCTGATCAACGCCGGCCAAGTTCGCTTCGACAATGAGGCCGGGAGAGACGCCCTGTCCGGCAGTGAGCGGCAATTTGCCTGGATACGCAGCTGCGCTCTCGCTGGGCTGGGACGCAAGCAGGAGGCGGATGCGGCGGCGGCCATCGTCGCGCAGGAAAGCGTTGACCCGAATTTCGTGGTTGAGACGGCGACAAAGCTGGAGGAGCGCTTGGCTGACTGTCGAAATGACACGGCCAAGCTGGTCGAGCTAACCCATACCAGACTGGAGAAGCAGCTTGTTATAGAAGATTTGCTCTACCTGCAGCCCGCCGCCAAGCTGCGGACGATGGCAGCAAAGCGAGCAGCAGCTCTTCGCAGTGATCAGGCACTCATGGCGGCAATGAGGAAGCGGATGCGGGTCCTGCCAAAGGAATATGAGCCCGCGCTCAACGGTTGGCAGTAGGCTCAGTCCTGACGTTTGTGCCTCGCACGACGGCGAACCGCTCTCCGGTGAAGGCGGTCCAGCTCTTGTCCGCTGAGCGGCGGTGCAACCGGTCCGGACCGTCCCGTCACCGCAACAGCGTTTCCAATGCGAAATGGGGGCCGGCATTGCTGCCAGCCCCCACTGCGCCGAGCGTAGATTTGCCGGTGTTCCCGGGATTGCTCCTCTTGCGAGGTTCGCTCCCACGATCCTGGCGCACCAGCTCAGGCGTCGCGTCTATCGAACGCCGCACTCCTTCATCAGGAGCTCTTTCCCCGCTGCTTCCGTCCGGCCTCCTCGCGGAAACCATTCCTCACACAGCGGCTCCGCCGTCGCTCGCCCCGACCCTCCACAGGCTTGCGCCCACGTCGTATCGACTGGTCCCTTGCGGGACCGGTGGCGGTCCGACCTTCTTGGAAAGATCGAACTTCGCTTCGGCTGTCTCCAGCCTTGGCCGCATCGACGTCGAACCCGAGGGCTCCGCATCCGCTGCCTGCCAAGTCCTTCGACCCGGCCACTCGGACTTGCATCCGGCGCGGCCCTGGCCTTCCATTCCGCGGCCCTTCTTGGGATGACCTGCTTGGCTTCGCTGCCCTGACCGTTCCTTGTGGGACCGTTCCGGCGTTGCGACGCTAAGAAAGATCAACTCTTCCGGCGCCTCGTGCCAGCCTTGCTCCGGAGGTTCTTCGATCCGATCTGCGACCGCGTCCTAGGGATGCGATCTCTTTCCGAACCGAGGTTCTTCCTTCGCCTTGCCGGCGGAGATCGGTTGCTTGAACCCCTTCCAGTCCGTCCCGTTGCCGGGTCTTTCCGGTGGAGGCCGCTGCCCCCGATCACCCTTGAACAATGACCCACAAACCGAGTCGGGCAAAGCGGTTTCGGCAGCGTGGTGCCTGTGGGTAACGGGGATATCGGGTGCAATTGTTCGCTTGCCCCAACATTCCCGGCTGTTGCCGTTCCGTTCCGCTCCGCCTACCTCAGCCGAGTGCCCGAATCCGCCGATCTTCCTTCGCCCGAGCCTGCCTATCTGCACGGCCTGAACGCCCCGCAGCGCGAGGCCGTGCTGACCACCGAAGGCCCGGTGCTGATGCTGGCCGGCGCCGGCACCGGCAAGACTGCCGCGTTGACCGCGCGCCTGGCCCATTTGCTCGCCACGCGCCGCGCCTGGCCGTCGCAGATCCTGGCTGTCACCTTCACCAACAAGGCCGCGCGCGAGATGAAGGAGCGGGTCGCCCACATCACCGGCGGCGCGGTCGAGGGCATGCCCTGGCTCGGCACCTTCCACGCGGTCGCCGCCAAGATGCTCCGCATCCATGCCGAGCTCGCCGGGCTGCAGTCGAACTTCACCATCCTCGACACCGACGACCAGCTGCGCCTGCTCAAGCAGCTGATCGTCGCCGCCAACCTGGACGAGAAGCGCTGGCCCGCGCGCCAGCTCGCCGGCCTGATCGATCGCTGGAAGAACAAGGGCTGGACCCCGGCCGACATCGACGCCGGCGAATCCGAAGCCTTCGCCAACGGACGCGGCGGCGAGCTCTACGCCCAGTACCAGGCGCGGCTGCTGACCCTCAACGCCTGCGACTTCGGCGACCTGCTGCTGCACATGCTGGTCATTTTCCGCACCCACGCCGACGTGCTGGCCGGTTACCGCGAACGCTTCCGCTACCTGTTGGTCGACGAGTATCAGGACACCAACGCCGTCCAGTATGAGTGGCTGAAACTCCTCGCCGAACCGCGCCGCAACCTGTGCTGCGTCGGCGACGACGACCAGTCGATCTACTCGTGGCGCGGCGCGGAGGTCGCCAACATCCTCCGCTTCGAAAAGGATTTCCCCGGCGCCGCGATCATCCGGCTCGAGCAGAA
>CADCWB010000178.1 GCA_902806295.1 uncultured Sphingomonas sp.
CGGCGAACCCCGCGAACTGGCCGGCGCGGCAGTGTTTCTGGCCAGTGACGCGGCAAGCTTCGTCACCGGCCAGACCCTGGTCGTCGATGGTGGATCAACTTTCGGGGCAGGTTTCTAGGCACCCCGGCGAACGCCGGGGCCCAGCCGCCTCGGCTACGCGAACTCTTGCAGGCTGGACCCCGGCGTTCGCCGGGGTACTGGAGGAACAATGAGCGTTGAACCGGACAACCGCCACCACCCGCGCCTGGAAGGCAGGGTCTTCGTCGTCACCGGAGCCGGCTCAGGCATCGGCAAGGCCACGGCCGACGTGTTCCGGGAGCATGGCGCAACGGTCATCGCTGGCGATCTGAAAGGCGCCGACCACCAGGCGGACGCGGCCAAGGAAGAAGATGTCGTTCGCCTGATCTCGATTGCCCGAGAGGAGCATGGCGCGCTGCACGGCTTCTTTGCCAACGCCGGTGTTTCCGGCGGACTATCCTCCATTTTCGAGCAATCGGTCGAGGACTGGCAGGAGATCCTGCGGGTCAATCTGATCGGGCCATTCCTGGCGATCAAGCACGCCGCACCGGTCATCAAGGCACAGGGTGGCGGCTCGATCATCTGCACCGCCAGCGTGGCGGGCCTCCGCTCGGGCGCCGGCGGACCGGCCTATTCCGCTTCCAAGGCGGGCGTGATCAGCCTGGTGAAGACCGCGGCGCAGCAGCTCGCCGGCTCCAACGTCCGGGTCAATGCCATCTGCCCCGGCCTGATCGAGACCGGCATGACCGAGTTCGTCTACAACAAGGCCCGGGAGAAAGGCGTCGCGGACAAGCTCGGCCACCTCAATCCCCTGCGCCGCGGGGGCTTGCCCGTCGAGATCGCCCGTGCCGCCCTGTTCCTCGCTTCCGATGAGAGCAGCTACGTCAACGGCCATGCGCTGGTGGTCGATGGCGGCCTTTCATCGTCCCACCCGTTCAATCGTCAGGACTATGGCCGGACCGCCATCTAGATCGTGAGTAACCCTGTCCTACAGCTGACGTCTTGGACTACTGCGGCGCCAAGATGACGAACGACTGCTTCATCGCAGCGGAGGGTTGGGCAAGAAAGCACTTCACGACCGCGACCTTTGGGACCATTCGCCTGTTAGTGCCCCCAGCCCCGAACCGACCCGGAGAAGCCAATTGACCTCCCCCATCAGCACCGAAAAACACGGTCACGTCCTCATTATCCGCTCCAACAACCCGCCGGTGAACTCGCTCGGCCATGCGGTGCGCGAGGGGCTGGTGAACGGGATCGAGCAGGCCGAGGCGGACAGCAGCGTCGCCGCCGTGGTGATCATCGGTGAGGGCCAGACCTTCTTCGCCGGCGCCGACATCAGCGAGTTCGGCACGCCCAAGGCGTTCGCCCAGCCGATGCTGCCGCAAGTCGTCGATGTGATCGAGAACTGCTCCAAGCCGGTGGTGGCGGCGATCCATGGCACGGCGCTGGGCGGCGGGCTGGAGGTTGCCCTGGCCGCGCACTACCGGGTGGCTGTGCCGTCCGCCAAGCTTGGCGTACCGGAGGTAAAGCTCGGCCTGCTGCCCGGCGCGGGCGGAACGCAGCGGCTGCCGCGCGTTGCCGGGGTCCAGAAGGCGCTGGAAATGACCACCAGCGGCAATCCGATCGGAGCACAGGAAGCGTCTGAGATCGGCCTGGTCGACCGGCTCTACCCTGAGCATCTGCTGGAACATGCGGTGGCCTACGCGACCGAAGTCGCTGAGGTGCGCCCGCTGCCGAAGTCCAGCGAGCGGCAGGACAAGATCGAGGGCACCGACCCGGGCGTCTTCGAAGACTTCATCATGGCCAATCCGCGCACCTTCAAGGGTTTCGAAGCGCCGATGAAGAACCTGGAGGCAGTCCGTGTCGCCACACAGAAGCCCTATGCCGAGGGCGTGCTCGAAGAGCGCAAGCTGTTCATGGAGCTGATGAGCGGCACTCAGGCGAAGGCGCAACAGTATTTCTTCTTCGCCGAGCGCAAGGCGGCCAAGATCGACGGCATTCCCGAGGATACCAAGCCGCGCGAGATCAAGCGTGTCGGCGTGATCGGCGCCGGGACCATGGGCGGCGGCATCTCGATGAACTTTCTGTCGGCCGGCATTCCCGTGACCATTGTGGAGATGGCGCAGGACGCGCTGGATCGCGGCACCGGCGTAATGCTCAAGAATTACCAGGCAAGCGCCGCCAAGGGAAAACTTACTGCCGAGCATGTCGGCCAGGCCATGGGTGCGCTCAAGCCGACGCTGAACTTCGACGAGCTCGCCGACTGCGATCTCATCATCGAGGCGGTCTTCGAGCAGATGGAGATCAAGCAGGGGATCTTCGGCCGGCTCGACAAGATCGCCAAGCCCGGCGCGATCCTGGCGTCCAATACCAGCTACCTCAACATCGACGAGATCGCGGCGGCGACGGGCCGCCCGCAGGACGTGGTCGGCCTGCACTTCTTCTCGCCGGCCAACATCATGAAGCTGCTGGAGGTGGTGCGCGGGGCGAAGACCGCGCCGGACGTGCTCGTCACCGCCATGGCACTGGCCAAGAAGATCAGGAAAGTCGCTGTCGTCGCCGGCGTTTGCTACGGCTTCATCGGCAACCGCATGCTGATCCCGCGCCAGACGGAAGCGACCAAGCTGCTGCTGGAAGGCGCGACCCCGGCGCAGATCGACAAGGTGCATGTCGACTTCGGCATGCCGATGGGCCCATTCCAGATGGCCGACCTCGCGGGCGTCGACATCGGCTGGCATCGCGACCCAAACCGCATCGAGAACATCCGCGACGCGCTGTGCGCGGTCGACCGCTGGGGCC
>CADCWB010000179.1 GCA_902806295.1 uncultured Sphingomonas sp.
CTGACCCACATGGTGCACACCATGGCGCTGCACGACAGTGGTCCAAGCGCCGTGCGCTATCCGCGCGGGAGCGGCGAAGGTCTCATCATTCCCGCTCATCCGGAGCGGCTGGAGATCGGCAAGGGCCGGGTCGTGCGCGACGGCAAGACCGTGGCGATCCTGTCATTGGGAACCAGGCTGGCCGAGGCGCTCAAGGCGGCCGAACAGCTCGAGGCAATGGGTTTGTCGGCTACCGTCGCCGATATGCGGTTCGCCAAGCCGTTGGACGAGGCGCTGATCCGCTGCCTGCTCACCACCCACGAAGTTGCCGTGACGGTGGAGGAGGCGGCAGTCGGCGGTTTTGGCGCCCACGTGCTCACCCTTGCAAGCGACGAAGGCCTGATCGACGCTGGATTGAAGCTGCGCACCATGCGCCTGCCCGACCGCTTCCAGGATCAGAACAAGCCCGAGAAGCAATATGATGAAGCCGGCCTTAACGCCCCGCACATCGTCGACACGGTGCTGAAGGCGCTGCGGCGGAACAGCGTGGGGATCGAGTCCGAACAGGGCGTGCGCGCCTGAAGCAGCGCGTCGATCAGTTGCTCGTTGCCCGCGGCTTGGCCGAGACCCGCTCCAAGGCCCAGGCGCTGATCATGGCCGGAGTAGTGTTCGCCGGCGAGCGGAAGATGGCCAAAGCCGGGGAGATGCTGGCAGCGGACGCGCTATTGGACGTGCGCGGCAAGGATCACCCGTGGGTCAGCCGTGGTGGCGTGAAGCTGGATCATGGACTCACCCACTTCGGGTTCGACGTTCGCGGAGCGACCGCGCTGGACGTCGGCTCGTCAACGGGCGGCTTCACCGACGTGCTGCTGAGCCGTGGTGCGGCCAAGGTCTATGCCGTGGATGTCGGCACCAATCAGCTGGCGTGGAAGCTGCGGCAGGATGCCCGAGTCCTCGTCATGGAACAGACCAACGCCCGGTCGCTCTCTTCCGAGATGATCCCCGTACGGGTGGACATAGTGGTCTGCGATGCCAGCTTCATCGGCCTGGCCAAGGTCTTGGAAGCGCCGCTTGGTCTAGCGCGGAGTGGCGCGCGGCTGGTCGCGCTTATCAAGCCGCAATTCGAGGCCGGACGCGAGGAGGTCGGCAAGGGCGGGGTTATCCGCGACCCGCTCGTGCACGAACGAGTTTGCGCGAGCGCGGCGAAATGGATTGCATCGCAGGGCTGGGCTGTGGGGGGGGTAACGCCCAGCCCAATCATCGGCCCCGAAGGCAACGTCGAATTTCTAATCGGAGCGACGAAGGAGGCGCCGAGTGGCCACGGCGATTGAGCACCAGACGCGCCGTCCGTGGTGGAGGTATGCGGTGCTCGCGGTCCCGATCATCGTGCTGGTCGGATCAGCGGTCGGCTATTTATCCAACAGCGGCTTCGGCAACGGCTGGTATGCCCCGCTGCAGAAGCCGAGCTTTCAGCCGCCCGGCTGGGCGTTCGGCGTGACGTGGACGGTTCTGTATGCGCTGATGGGTATCGCGCTGGCGATGGTACTGGGCGCGCCGCGCTCGGTTCCCCGGCGGGGAGGACTGATCCTATTTTTCCTGCAGTTGGCGCTGAACTACTCCTGGTCACCGGCCTTTTTCGGGGCTGGGGCGATCGACTGGGGCTTCCTGATCATCCTCGCCATGAACGTGCTGGTCACCATGACGATCATCAGCTTCTGGCGAGTGAAACCGCTGGCAGGCGCGTTGCTGCTGCCCTATCTGGCATGGCTGTGCCTGGCGACCATGTTGAATTGGGAGACGGGCCGCCTCAATCCGGGCGCCGACCGGGCGTCGTTGGGCATAACGGGAGCTTGAAGATGCAGTCGCAGAACCGTCTGTTCGACGATTTCGTGAAGATGATGAACGGTGCGGCCGGGACCTTCGCCGGCATGACCCGCGAGGCGCAGGAGTCTGCGCGCGAACGGATGCGGGAATGGGTCGGCGGCATGGACTTCGTGTCGCGCGACGAGTTCGAGGCGGTAAAGGCCATGGCCGCGACCGCTCGCGAAGAGGTCGAGGCGATGCGCAATCGGCTTGCCGCCCTGGAGGCTGCGGCTGGACGTAGCAGCGCGAGCTCGGCGAGCCCCAGCGATCGCAAGAACGGGCCGACCACGGGCGTGGAGACTCCGGAGGAGTGAGCGAGCGCTTGTCCGAGGATCAGACGACCGACGAACGGGACGACGGCGCGCCGATCGAGGTGCTCGAAGCCTACTTCGAGGCGCGCGGTTGGGCCTGCGAGCGCTCGGGAGAAGGGGAGATCGTCGCCTCTGCACCCGGCAGCTGGGCGCAATATGAGCTGCGCGGCGTGTGGCGGCCCGAGGACGGCGTGCTGCAGTTCCTGGCCTTCCCGGACGTCAAGGTCGCGAGCGAGAAGCGCTTAGCGATCTATGAGACGCTTGGCCTTATCAACGAACAGATGTGGCTCGGCCACTTCGAGCTATGGTCCGGGTCGGGTCTGATCCTGTTCCGCTATTCTTCGTTGCTCGACATGGGCAGCGACGGCGAGGGTCTGAGCTTCGAGCAGGCCGAAGCGATCGCCGAGGCGGCGCTCGAGGAGTGCGAGCGCTTCTACCCAGTTTTCCAGTTCGTCCTGTGGGGCGGCAAGAGCCCGAGTGAGGCAATTTCCGCCGCCCTGATCGATACCGCCGGCGAGGCCTGAATGGACGTTCAGTCGATCACCGGACCTGCGCCTATAGTGCAGAGGGTCCCTGGCAGCTTCTGGTTCGTCGGCTGCGGCAACATGGCAGGGGCCATGGTCGAGGGCTGGCGACTAGCCGGCATGGACCTTTCCTCATCGGTCGGGATCCGGCCCAGCGCCCGGCCGGTAGAGGGCCTGCGGACCGTTCGCTCGCTGTTCGAGGCCGGATGCCCGCCTGAGTACATGCTGCTTGGCTTCAAGCCGCAGCTGCTTGATGAGGTTGCGCCCGATCTGCGGCGGTTCAGCGACGGAGCCGTCATCGTCTCCATCCTGGCCGGAGTAGAACTCGCCAGCTTGGCGGCCAGGTTCCCCGGTGCCAGGGCGATCGTGCGGGCGATGCCGAACCTGCCGGTAGCGGTGCGGCGCGGAGTGGTCGCGCTGGTAAGCGACGATGTGGACGAGGCGCTGCGCCAGCGGCTCGGCGAGCGCTTCCGCCAACTCGGCACCGCAATTTGGAGTCCGAACGAAGCATCGTTCGGAGCGGTCGGAGCATTGGCTGGCGCGGGGCCGGCCTATGTCGCCCGCTTCATTGAAGCGCTGGCCGCAGCCGGACAAGCAAGGGGCCTCGACCCAGCCCTGGCGCTGACCGTCGCCCGCGAGACCGTGTTCGGGACGGCGTGGCTGGCGGCGAGCACGGGCGAACTAATGGACGAAATGGTCGCGCGGGTGCGCAGCCCCAATGGCACGACCGAGGCAGGCCTTGCCGTGTTCGAAGCGGAATTACCCAGCTTGATCGACCGTACACTAGCCGCGGCCGGGCGACGCTCCGCCGAACTGGCGGAAGCCGCCCGCCAGATTGATTCACCCGCAACGCTGGCCTAGGCCTCGCCCGACTTCCTTCCACGCGGGGCACAATGGCGGACACGCAGGGTTTCGACGATCGCGACGGCTTTATCTGGTTTGACGGCAAGCTGGTGCCTTGGCGCGAGGCCAACGTCCACATACTGACCCACGCGATGCACTATGCTTCCTCGGTGTTCGAGGGGCAGCGGGCCTATCGCGGCACCATCTTCAAGCTGCGTGAGCATAGTGAACGACTGCGTCGCAGCGCCGAGCTGTTGGGCTTTAATATTCCCTGGAGCGCGGAGCAGATCGACGCTGCTTGCAACGAGGTGCTGCAAGCCAACGGGCTGACCGATGCGTACCTGCGCCCGGTAGCTTGGCGCGGGTCGGAATCGATGGGGGTCAGTCCCAAGGGGACCAAGCCGCATCTGGCGATCGCCGCCTGGAATTGGGGCAAATATTACCCGCATGAGAAAGCCGCCGCCGGCTTGCGGCTGGACATCGCGCCGTGGCGGCGGCCGGCGCCTTACACGGCGCCTGTGCATAGTAAGGCGGCCGGCTTGTACATGATTGCGACCCTGTCCAAGCAGCATGCGGACGGACGAGGCTATGACGACGCGCTGATGTTCGACTGGCGCGGCCAAGTGGCGGAAGCGACCGGCGCCAACGCCTTTTTTGTCCGCGACGGCGTACTGCACACGCCGACGCCCGATTGCTTTCTCAATGGCATCACTCGCCGGACGGTGATCGACTTGGCGCTGAAGCGCGGCATCGAGGTGCAGGAACGCACCATTTGGCCCGAAGAGCTGGAAAGCTTCGAGCAATTTTTCCTGACCGGTTCCGCGGCCGAGGTGACCTTCGTCCAGTCGGCCGGACCGTGGAGTTTCGAAATCGGGGCGTTGTCGCGACAGCTGGCCACCGACTACGACGACTTGGTGAACGGTCGCCAGGCCTAGCGGCTGCAGCTTGCTCTTGCTCCTTGGGCCCTTAAGGTCCCGAGGCAGGAGGGATCGAATGGCAACGGTTACATCGTCGAACGCTTACGTGGTCGATCCCAAGCGCGACCGGCTGGTGATCACCGCCTCGGCGCTCGGGACGGTGTTCGAGTGGTATGATTTCTTTCTCTACGGCATCCTTGCCGCGCTGCTCGGCAAGCTATTCTTTCCCACCGATAATCCGACCGCGGCCACGCTCGCCAGCCTGGCCGCGTTCGGGGCGGGCTTCGGGGTTCGACCGCTCGGGGCCTTGCTGTTCGGGTGGTTTGGCGACCGGGTCGGGCGCAAGTATACCTTCCTGATCACGATTACCCTCATGGGCGGGGCGACGGCCGCCATCGGCTTCTTGCCAACCTTCGCGACTGCCGGCCTGTGGGCACCCGCGCTGCTGGTATTGTTCCGCCTGTTGCAGGGGCTGGCATTGGGCGGTGAATATGGCGGCGCCGCCATTTACGTCGCGGAGCATGCCCCTCCGAGCAAGCGCGGGCAGTATACCAGCTGGATCCAGGTCAGCGTCGTGGGCGGCTTCCTGCTCAGCTTGATCATGGTGCTGATCTGCCGCCATTCGATGACCCCTGAACAATTCGAGGCATGGGGCTGGCGCGTGCCGTTCGTCGCCTCGCTGGTGATGCTCGCTGTCTCGGTCTACATTCGGCTCAAGCTGTCCGAGAGCCCGGTGTTCCGGGCCATGAAGGAAGCCGGCGAAACCAGCCGCAATCCGTTCAAGGACAGCCTGACCTACCCCGGCAACATCAAGCGCGTCTTTATCGCCTTGTTCGGCGTCGCTGCCGGGCTGACCGTGATCTACTACACCAGCCAGTTTGGCACGCTTTACTTCCTTCAGGGAACGGCCCGCGTCGGGGAAGAGGAAGCGTTGCTCTACATGGCGGTGGGTGCGATGCTGGCTGCTCCGCTGTACGTCGGCTTCGGCGCGCTGAGCGATCGGATCGGACGCAAGAAGCTGTTGCTGACCGGCTACGGCTTGACTCTGGTGCTGCTGTTCCCGCTGTTCCACTTGATGGCCGACGGCGCCAATCCCGCGCTCGCCCGAGCCGCGGCAAGCTCGCCGGTGATCCTTGAGCACCCCGGCGATTGCGAGTTCAGCATCTTCTCACCCAAACAGAGCACCCCTTGCGCGCAGGCACTCAATTATCTGTCTAAGCGGGGTGTGCCCTACAGCAAGGTGGACGCAAGCGACGTGGCCTTGGTCGTCGGACAGCAGCGCATCATCGGCTTCGATCAGCCGGCTTATACTGCCATACTGGAAGGTGCCGGATACCCGGACAAGGCGGACCCAGCTGAAAAGCAGCCATGGAAGATTATCCTTGCTGTGGCGGTAATGGTGGCCCTGTCGGCGATGACTTACGGTCAGGTGGCTGCGATCCTGGTCGAGCTGTTCCCCGCCCGCATCCGCTACACGTCGATGTCGGTC
>CADCWB010000180.1 GCA_902806295.1 uncultured Sphingomonas sp.
GTCCTGCGCGCGCAGGGCCGCCCCACCACGCCGCCGGCTGGCACGACCGAGCGGAACATCTCGGTTCGCGGAGCGGCCGGCAACCTCAACGCCCTGCTGATCAAGCCCACCGGTACTCGCGGCCCGCTGCCGGTCATCCTCTACTTCCATGGTGGCGGCTGGGTGATCGCCGACAGCAAGGTCTATGCCGGCGGAGCTCGTGGACTGGCCCGTGGAGCTCAGGCGATCGTCGTCGCGGTTGATTATCGCCGGGCACCGGAGGCGCCATTTCCTGCCCAGCACGACGATGCACTGGCCGCGTACCGCTGGCTGTTGAGCAATGCGGCAAGTCTGGGTGGCGATCGCAACCGCATCGCATTTGCCGGCGAAAGTGCGGGCGGCAATCTCGCGGTCGCGACGGCCATGCTGGCGCGCGACGCCGGCCTGCCACAGCCGCGCCACATCTTGTCGGTCTATCCGATCGCCGGAAATGACCTGAACACGCCGTCCTATCAGGACACCGCGAACGGCCCAACCTTGAACCGTGCGCTGATGGCCTGGTTCTTCCGCTATGTGCCGCGCACCCCGGCAGACCTGATGGACCCGCGGATCAACCTGGTCGGTGCCAATCTGTCCGGCCTGGCCCCGGTCACCATCGTCGCGGCGCAAATCGATCCACTGCGGTCCGAAGGTGAGTTGCTCGCGCAGCGCCTCCAGGCGGCCGGAGTGGCGGTTGAGCGGCGCGAATGGGAAGGCGCAACGCACGAGTTCTTCGGGGCCGATGCCGTGATCGGCGATGCTCGCGAAGCGCAGGCTTATGCGAGTGAACGGCTCCGCGCGGCTTTCGGCGGAGGAGCAGCTGGCGCTTCTCCGATTGTCGAGAGCCCGACCCCAACCGAAGCTCCACCACCCCCGCAGCCGAGCCCCGAACGCGGCTGAGACGCAATGGGCGGCGGCCAGTGCGGGATCAGTCTTCGGCGCGGATATCAAGGATGTCGCTGATGATCCGCCGGCCGTCCCGACGGTCGAGTTGCACCACGACGTCGATAACCGATTTGGCGTAGGTCAGCGTATCGGAGCGCGAGAGGCCCAGCCCTGCCTGCATCACCATCAGCCCCAGCTGCTCCAGTGCGCCGGACGGGCTGTTCGCATGGACGGTGCTGAAGGAGCCGGGGTGACCCGTGTTGATCGCGCGCAGAAAGCTGACAGCTTCCGGTCCGCGCAGCTCGCCCAGCACGAGCCGATCTGGCCGCAGGCGCATGGAGGCCTGGAGCAGGTCGTCGACACTGACCCGCGCTTCGCCCATCTCACCCTTGACCGCCACCAGGCCGAGGCTGACCGGGCTCTGCAAGCGGATCTCCGGTGTGTCTTCGATGAGGATCACGCGTTCGGATGCCGGGACCTCGCGCAGGAGCGCGTTGAGGAAGGTCGTCTTGCCCGACGAGGTTCCGCCGCTCACCAAGATCGTTCTTCGGTTGGCCACCGCCTGACTGAGAAAGTGGAGCGGGTCAGCGGCTGCATCGATCGGCGGGGCCGGATCGGGTCGGACGAGCGGACCCCCGGCGTAGGCGGACAAGGGCAGGTCGACCAGGCGATGACGGCGGATCGCCATCGCCCAGCCGCTACGAGTCGCTGGCGGGGAGACGAACTGGACGCGGGCTCCATCGGGGAGGGTCGCGGCAAGCAACGGGCGCTCACGGCTGACGCCTTGATGAGTGGCGCGCGCGACTTGCTCCGCCAGTCGCTTGACGAGCAGATTATCGACTTCGGGCGCAACCACCCGCTTCAGCCGCATGTCGCCAGCAGCCTCGATCCATACCTCGCCGCTGTTGTTGACGATGACCTCGGACACGTCCTCGCGGTCGAGCCACTGGCGGAACGGGCGCAGGTAGGCGGCCAGATAGACGCCGCCGCTCTCGCCCAGCGAGACCACGTCTGCCGTCGAACTTGGGTCGGTGGCGGGCGTCACGGCTGGCCGGCGGCCCCGACCTGCGAGAAGTCGAGATCGCGGGCGGTGAACACTCGGATGGGATGGCCCTGGCGCACTCGGACAGTCGGCGGGATCGAGCCGTTCTGCTGCGCCGCGACACCAGCCGCTCCCGGGCCGCCGCCGGTGGTCAGCAAGGACGCTCCGCCCGAGCTAATCGCGCTGGCGGCGCCGACCACCGACAGCAGCAGGGCTGATCCGAACCGCTTGAAGAAGTGGCTGTCGACTTCTCCGGCCAGCCCGCTCTGGCCAGCTTCGTCGGTACCCGGCGAGGCGATCGCTACCGAGGCTCCGTCGGGCCGGATGAGACGGGACCAGAGAACGTAAGCGCGGGTCTGCCCGGCCGAGAGGCCACTCTTGTATTGTCCGACCAGCCGAGAGGATCGCGGGATTAGGATGCGCGACCCGTCGAAGCTGCGCACATCCTGGCTGACAACGGCCCGAACGTAGCCTGGCAAGTCGCTGTTGATGGCGGTTTCCAGCACCGCGGGGATCAAGGTTCCCTGGCTTACCGTGCTCGCCCGGTCGGCCATCGGCCGTGCCGTCGCCGTGTCGCTTGCCGACGCGTCGGCCCTCGCTGCGAACTCGTCTCCCGCCGGGGTGGGACGGAGACCAGCCGCCGACGGTGACCCGGCCGCCGCCGCCGGCGCGTCCGCCCCGGCGGGGACGACGGGTCCGGAGCCGTCGAACAACAGGGTCGGTGAGCGCAGGCGATCGGCCATGCTTGTCGCGGGCGCGGTCTGCGGCCCCACCGCCGTGATCTGCGGATACGTCTGCGGCGGCGAGCTGAACACCAGCGATCCGGCCGTTGGCTGAGCGGCGCCGTTGAGTGCCGCCAACTGCTCGGGCGTTGGCGGCGGTACGATCGGCAGGCCGGTCCCGGGTGCCGCCGCTGACGCCTGCGGCGCAGCTGCCGGCACCTGCCGAGCCTCGCGCCCACTGCTTAGACCAAGAAAGGTCGCGAAGCCGAGTAGAACGGCGGCGGCTCCTCCGGCCGCCAGTCCGTAACTCTCCTTGCGGGATGGCTGCGCCGCTACTGCCGGGTAAGCAACCCGGCTGGCTTCCACCAGTGCACCGTCATCCATGTCGCGACGGGGGTCAAAGGGAACGAGCTGCCCGCTAAGCCCGAGCGGCTGGGGACCTTCATTGCGCCACTGGGTCGAACTCGTCTCAACGATAGTCACGGCGATTCTCCGCATTGGCTGTCTGAACGTCGGCGGCCTTCCGCCGTGCGGACGTGATGATCGCCTGCTCCTTTCCACGCCGGATGATGATCTGCTGGGGCAGGCCGTCGACGACGATGTACCCGCCCTCGACCTTGTAATCCGCGGGGCTCTCGGTTCCGTCCGGAGCGGGTAGCAAGATGGCGGGGAGCGCGGACGCGTCCGGCCAACTGAGGTAGACCGCTTTAGTGTCATCGAAGACGCGGGTCGGTCGCAGCGACCTGGCGCCGCGCACCTGCCAGGCGATGTTGATCTTCATCACCGGCGTTGGCGCAACCGCCGCAGCAACGGCCACTTGAGCAGGAGCAGGGGTCGGCTCGGGTGGTGGCTGAATCGATCCGGGTGCGGGATAGTCCGGATACTCGAAGCTCAGTGCATAGACCGGCTGACCGGCCCGCGATGCCTCGAGATCGAACAGGTAGGTTCGCTTATCGGTCACCACCATCAGATTGCTGCGGGCACCCGCAATCAACGGCTTGATGAACAGGTAATCGCCTCGCTTGTTCGGAGTGACTTGCCAGGCGGCGCTGTCGCCAATCGCGACATTCTCGATCCGCTCGTCCGAACCGAAATGTATCGAGCTCTGGTAGCCCGGCTTACCCACGAAGCGCACGACTTTGTTCGGGGTGAAGAGGACCGAGCGCACCCTGGAGTCCGGTTGGCTTGCCGCTGGGGTGCTGACGAACAGGATAAGGGCGAGCGAAAGTGCAGCTGATTTCATGTCCTGGATTTCCCGGGAGAACGCGTTGGCGGTGAACGGAACCGAGCGCCGACACCCTGGACCCGTCGATCGAGGCGCAGTGCCGACGCCGCGGGTTGCTCCGCTGCATAGCTCCGCGTCGCAGCCGCGAGCACGGGTGCCCGCCGATCGCTGCCGGCCGATTGCCCAGTGTCGTTTGCGGGCACACGAGTGGCGTTGACGATGGCCCGAACTCGATCCGACGTGAGCGGAGAGGAAGGTGCCGCGGTGCCGCTCGCCGAAACCGAGCCGGCAGCACCGGATGCGCCAGCCGCCGCAGCCTGCACGCCCGGCGACGCTTGTCCGTCCGAGCGTTCTCCCGCACCCTTACCGCCAAGCCGCCAACCGGCAACCATCGTCCCGCTGACCTTCAGCACCAGAACCATCAGCGCCACATACACCGACGCGCCCAGGAACATGGTCACGGCCGCTCGCATCGAGATCGTCCCGCTGTTCAGGTCGGTCACGATCGGTGCAAGCAGCGCCAGCGCGGCCCCTCCGATCAGGACGGTGAACAAGGGCACGATCGCGAACATAACGGCGCCCTTGAGCCAGCCGACGAACAGACCGTGCGTGCCGCGGAACAGCGCCAGCACGATGAATACCGGGCCGACCGCCAACAGCGCGGCCAGTGCGATCCGGGCGACCAGCAGCACTCCCACGGTGCCGAGCAGAAGCAGCAGTGCCGCCATCCACAACACGTCGCCGGCGGTCCACCCGGCAGCTTGCGGCGGAGCCGGGGTGATGCCCGTCACCGGCGACACGGCGGCCGGAGTATTGGCAGCTTCAGCGGCGCTGGCGACGGCGACGAAAACGGCGTCCAGGCGATTGGCGAAGGTGGCGGTCGCCGAACCGGCATCGCCCGTCACGACGGATGCGATCTGGTCGGGCGCGCCGGTGAGCAACGTCCATACAACGCTTTGGTACGCCATCCAGCTGGTGGCGAAGGTCAGCACCATGCCTAGCGCCAGCATTCGCGGCGTCAGCATGTTGAGCCCAATCCGGGACCGGCCAGTGAGCAGGTTAACCGCCAGCAGCCCAACGTAAAGCGTCAGGAGCAAGGTCAACGCTGACCCCAAGCCTCCGGACGGGCCGAACAGGCGTCCGAACGCGCTGGCGGCGGCGTTCGCCGAGACGCAGTCGACGACTTTCAGTGCTTCCGCAATGCCGGCCGTGCCGTCGGGGGTGAGCGTGGGGCAAGCGCTCATTCGGCGGCCTCGTAGAAGGCGGACTCATCATCGGGCCGTCCCGGCCAGGCTTCGCCGGTCAGTTGAGCATACCACCTTGCCGGATCGTCGCCGTGAATGGCGCGCAACGCATCCAGGCGGCGGACGCTCGCCTCGCGGCCGGACAGCACGGTGAGGACATCCGGCAGTCCGGTGAGGTCGAGCCGGACGACCACCGAATGGTTGGCATGGCGGACCAGGAAACAATGGCTGTGCGCCGGAAGCGCCCGGATCAATTCCAGCTCATGCTCCGACAGCCCAAAGCCGGTGCAATAATCCTCCGCCCGAGCCTTAGGATTGGGCATGAAGATGCCGGTGGCCGTCTGCTCGACGATGGCACTGCTGATGCTGCTTTCCAGTGCATCGCGGGCCGACTGCGTGCCGAACCCGACCAAGGCATTGCGCTTGCGCAGCGTCTTCATCCAGTCGCGAATGCGCCCGGTGAAAACGGGATCGTCCAACGCCTTCCAGCCCTCATCGATCAGGATCAGCGCCGGTTCGCCGCCCAGGCGCTCGTCGATCCGATGAAACAGGTACAGCATCGTCGGCGTCCGCAGCCGCGGATTGTCGAGCAGCGCCGTCATATCGAAGCCGACCAGCATGCGGCTTAGATCCAGGCGATCGTCCTGATTGTCGAACAGCCAGGCATGCTCGCCCGAGTCCACCCACGGCCCGAGCCGGGACACGAGGTCGCCTTCCTGCGGCCGCCGGTTACCGGCCAGCAACTCGCGGAAATGGCGCAGGCGCCGGAAGCAGGGATCGTGCTGGTAGCAGGCGTCCACCGCCTCGGCGACAACGCGGAGCTCCTCACCCGAGTCGACCTGCAGCAGGGTGCTTATCCAGTCGCGGAGAAAAGCGCGGTTGATGGCCGTGTCGGGCAGTTGCAGCGGATTGAAGCCGGTCGGCTGACCGGCGGATAGCCGCGCGTAATGGCCGTCCATCGCCCGGACGAAGATCTCGGCGCCGCGGTCCTTGTCGAAGATCACCGTGCGCGGAGCGAAGCGCTGAGCCTGCGCCGCGAGGAAGTTCAGCACCACGGTCTTGCCGGAACCGGATGGCCCGATAACGGTGAAATTGCCGAGGTCGTTCTCGTGGAAGTTGAAGTGATATGGCGTTGCGCTGGTCGTCTCGAACAGAGCCGCTGCTTCCCCCCAATGGTTACCTTCCGCGCGACCCAGCGGAAAGCCGTGCAGGGACAGGAAACTCGCCGCGTTGGCGCTGGAGATCATCGCCCGCCGAACGACATACGACTCGTTGCCGGGGAACTGACCCCAAAAAGCAGGCTCCAAGTTCACATCCTCGCGCACGGCGATGGCACCCAGGTCGGCCAGCGCCGCGCCGGCCTCGGCCAAGGCGTCGTCTAGCTGCGGGAGCTCGCCGACCCGCAAGGTGAGCGTCAGATGGTGATCGCCGAACGCTGCGTGGCCCGCGGTCAGCGCATCCTTGGCCCCCAGCATCTCGCGTCGCTCGGTGGTCGCTTCCTCGTCGGTGGCGCGAAGCCTGCGGATCGCGAGGTCCATTCGCTCCTTGGCGATCTGGCGATCGGCAGGCGCGAAGCTTTCGGTCAGTACCAGCGCATGCGGCAACCGAAGAAGGGCGTCGACCACCCCCGGCCGCGTTGCCGCCGGATACTCCTTCAAGGAAAGAGTTCCGCAGAAGCTTCGACCCGTTGGGCCGCGAGTCTCGAACGCGTCCAGGCCAAAGCTTACGCGGGAATAGGGCAGGTGATGGCCAAGATCGACCTCCGGCCCAGGTGCAAGCACGGGGCGAAGGTCCCCGTTGAACAATGCAGAGAGCAGTTCCAGCGGCTCAGAGCAGCGTCCTCCCGGTCCGTCATATCCACCCAAAGCGCGCGCACCATATTCCTGCAATCCGGCAAGCAGCGCAGTCGCCGCCGCATCCAAGTCGCGCACCGACCGCGGATCGTGCTCGGCCGCCTTGGTCTTGCTCCACTTACGCGCAAGCCGTTCCGGCCAACCCGTCTTGCCGCGTGCCGGACGGCGCACCAGGGTCAGGAATTGATCGTTGACGAACAGACGTTTGCCACCGAGGCGCTCACGCCAGAGTTCGTCCAGGTGCTGCGCGAAGGCAGGGCCTTCAACGTCGGACAGGCTGGCCGATACCGGCCGGCGAATGATGTGCCGGTATAGAATGAAGCGGGCATCGAGTGTGCTTCTGAGCAGCATCTCACGGACGCCGTGCGCATGGTTCAGCTCGTCGGCGTCGGCGGTCTCGAAAGCGATGCCCGGTACATGGAGCGACCGCATCAGCGACCCGTCCCGCAACTCGATTGTCCGTTCGTCGATCAGCTGGCGGTAGGGTAGGCGGTCGCCCGCCCGTTGTTCGCGCCGGGCCCACTTGGCGGTGCCGGTCAGTCCAGTTTTGCCAGCGGTCATGGCGCGTAGCTGTTGCAACCCCATTGCTTCCAGTTTTTGATGCGCGGGCAACGGCTGACCTTGGTCAGCCACAGGTCGAACACGCGTGGCTCTCGCAGGCAGGCCACGTACCCGGCGCCGTGCACCAGCAGCGCGACCGGCAGAGCGAGAAAGGAGCCAGTGATCAAAAAGGCTTCGGTGGTCACCGCAGCGTTCAACACGAAGTAGCTGTAGGTGACACCCGCGAACA
>CADCWB010000181.1 GCA_902806295.1 uncultured Sphingomonas sp.
ACCTGCTGGTTGCAGCCGACACGCCGTTCGTGGACGCGGCCGCGGGGCTCAAGGACCTCGGGGTGGAATTGCGGCAGATCGAGGCCGACCTTGCGACCGAGCAAGGCGTCAAGCAGCTGCTGGATGCGGTGGGCGCGCGCCCGGTCGACGTGCTGGTGGCCAACGCCGGACATGGACTCGGACATGCCTTCGTGGATCAAGAGCCGCGCGACTGGCGGCACGTGATCGACACCAACATCACCGGCACCCTGCTACTGATCCAGCCCATCGCCAAGAAGATGGCTGCACGCGGTGAGGGACGGATCCTCATCACCGGCTCCATCGCGGGTCACCTCGCGGGCTCGTTCCAGGCGGTCTACAATGGCACCAAGGCGTTCATCGACAGCTTCTCGGCGGCGCTCGCGAATGAGCTGAAGGACACGGGCGTCACGGTCACCTGCCTGAAGCCCGGCGCGACCGAGACCGAGTTCTTCGAGCGGGCCGACATGGAAGACACCAAGGTCGGTCAAGCCAAGAAGGACGGCGCCGCTGACGTGGCGAAGACCGGCTGGGAAGCGATGAAGGACGGCAAGCAGAGCGTCGTCTACGGGCTGAAGAATAAGGCACAGGTCTGGGCTTCCGGCATCCTGCCGGAAAGCGCCACAGCGGCCATGCACCGGGCGCAGGCCGAACCGGGCAGCGGCGAATAACGATTTCGTTCCCGCCGCGGAACAACTCTGCTCCGCCGCGGGTTCGCCCACACCATGGAAGCCCGACATAGTCTGAGTGAAGCTCAGTTCATCCGCCGCACCCTGATCGTCATCGCGCTGGTCGCGCTGGCGATGTTCCTGTGGATGTTGCGGGATGTGCTGCTGATGATCTTCGGTGCGGTCGTCGTGGCGGCGCTGTTCCGCTCGCTGGCCTCCCAATTCCAGCGCTTGCACGTTCCTCAGGGGCTTGCCCTGGCGCTCTCTGTGCTGTCCATTTTCGCCATCGTCGGTGGGGCTCTTGCGCTGTTCGGATCGCAGATCATCGCGCAAACCGAAACGCTCAGTCAGACTCTGCCGAAAGCTTGGGAGTCTCTGCAGGCGCGGATCACCGCATCCGGCCTTCCGCTCGATGCCGATCAGTTGAAGCCGACGGGCGCGGGCAGCAATCTGGCGGCTCAGGCGGGTAGCTTCGTCATGTCTCTCGGCGGAGGGCTCGCGGATGCGCTGCTGATCATCGTCGGCGGCATCTTCATCGCCGCCAGCCCCCGCTTCTACACTGCCGGGGCCGTCAAGCTGGTGCCCGACAGCAAGCGCGATCTTACTCGCGAGGCGATGGCGGACAGCGGCAAGGCGCTGCGGCTGTGGCTGAAGGCGCAGCTGGTCGCCATGGTGCTGATCGGGCTGCTGACCGGTCTCGGGCTGTGGATATTGGGCGTGCCCAGCGCTCTGGCGCTCGGTCTAATCGCCGGCTTGCTGGAGTTCGTGCCATTCGTGGGGCCGATCCTGGCAGCAATCCCAGCGGTCCTGATCGCCTTGGCGATCGACCCGCAACTCGCCCTGTGGACCTTGCTCCTGTACGTGCTCATCCAGAACATCGAGGGCTATGCGGTGCAGCCGATCATCCAGTCTTGGGCCGTCGAAGTGCCCGGCGCCGTGCTGCTGTTCGCGCTCTTGGCTTGCGGTGCGATGTTCGGCCCGCTCGGCATCATCTTCGCAGCGCCGTTGACGGTGGTCGTCTATGTGTTGATCAAGCGGCTCTACGTCCGGGAAGCGCTGGACACGGCGACGCCGATCCCGGGCGAGGATCAGCCCGAGACGAAACCCGCGAGGTAGAGGCCGGCGCCGGCAGCGGCGGCCAGAAGGATGGTCCATCCGACGCCAAGCTTGAAGCGGAACAGGGCAAGGCCGGCGAGCAGGGCCAGCACCGCGGCCCAGCCGTTCAGGCTGGCCGGGACCGGCAACTCGGCCGTGCCGACCCGCACCACCTCTCCGAACAGCGTGTGCATGGCGAGCCACAGGCCCAGGCTGGCGATCACTCCGACGACCGCCGCGGTGATCCCGGACAGAGCGCCGGTCAGCCGGGGTGAGCCGCGCAGCCGCTCGACATGCGGAGCGCCGGCGAAGATCCACAGGAAGCAGGGCGCGAAGGTGACGAAGGTGGCGAGCAGGCCGCCCAGCGTGCCCGCCAACAACGGATGGAGAATGCCAGGCTCGCGGTAGGCAGCGAGAAAGCCGACAAACTGCAGCACCATGATCAGCGGCCCGGGAGTGGTCTCCGCCAGACCCAAACCATCCAGCATCTCGCCGGGGCGCAACCAGCCGAACTGCTCCACCGCCTGCTGCCCGACGAAAGCCAGCACCGCGTACGCTCCGCCGAAGGTCACCAGGGCAGCGCCCGAGAAGAAGGCCGCGATGTCCGGAAATGGCGAGGGGGCAAGGAAGACGATCGATGCGACCGGCAGAAGCCAGATCAGTAGCCACGGGGCGGCCAGCTGGACCGTCGCGGGCAAGCCGATCGGCGCTCCGTCGGCCCGGACGTGGTTGGCCGAACGATGCCGCCACCAGCCCATCAGCCCGGCGCCAAGCACGACCAGCGGGAAGGGGACACTGACAAAGAACAGCAGCAGGAACGCGGTAAGGGCTAGCAGCCTTTGCCAGCCTTCGCGCAGGGTGCGCCGTCCGATCCGCACCAACGCCTGCGCGACGATCGCCAGCACTGCGGCCTTGAGCCCGAACAGTGCCGCTCCGACCGCCCCGACGTTCCCGAACAGGACGTAAACCCAACTCAGCGCCATAATCGCGACTGCGCCGGGGAGGATGAACAGCAGCCCGGCCACCAGCCCGCCGCGAACGCCGTGCATCAGCCAGCCGATGTAGGTCGCCAGCTGCTGCGCCTCCGGTCCAGGCAGCAGGGTGCAGAAGTTCAGCGCGTGGAGGAAGCGCGGCTCGTCGAGCCATCGCTGCTCGTCCACCACCACCCGGTGCATCAGCGCAATCTGGGCTGCCGGCCCGCCGAACGAGAGCAGCGCTACCCGCGCCCAAGTGGCGCTTGCCTCGCGGAGGGTGGGAGCTTCGGTCACGGCCGCCGGCCGATCACCTCAGCTTGGCCGCGATGCCCTTAAGCGTGCTTCCCAGGGCAGCGGCCCGGGTGCTGGCGAGTGCGTCCGACGCCGGCACTCGCAGCCCGGCCGCCAGCGCATCAAGCCGTGTCGCCGTGATCCGATCGCCGCGCCGCGCATCCATGCTGGCGGCGGCTTGCGTCAGCAGCTGGCGCAACTCCGCCAGGGTGGCAGCCGGCACCGCGCGGCTACGCTCCAGCTGGTCGAGGTAAGCCAGCGCGACAACCGGATGGTCGGGCCAGGTGACCGGAAATTGTTGTTGCGGATTGAAGCGGTCGCCATAGTCGGCCAGCCGGGCGGCCGCGATTTCATTCGCGCTGAGCTGTGCCGATGGTTGGAGCGCCAGCACGTCGAGACCGCGGACGATCTCCGTCGCGTAGATCTGGCCGCGGTACCAGTAGGCCGACCAGAAGCCGCCCGTCACCAGATGCTCGCTGTCGAGCGGGCCTCGATCGAAATAAGCGATCTCAGCCGGCCGCGCGCTGTCCGTGAAATCGGTCAGCGAAATGCCGCCCTGATACCAGGCCTGCACGAACAGGTCGCGGCCAGGCACGGGGATGATCGAGCCATTGTGAGCGACGCAGTTTTCCTGCTCGCCTTGGGTCGCCGGCAGCTTGTGGTGGGAGCGGAAGCGCAGCTTGCTGTCGACGATGTCGTAAATCGCGTTGGCACCCCAGTTACGCGGGTCCTGCACTCGGCAGCGGGCTCGGCCACCGCCGCCCCATTCGTCGGTGAACAGCACCTTCGTACCGTCATTGTTGAAGGTCGCCGAATGCCAATAGGCGAAGGTCGGGTCGACCACCGCGTCGATGCGCTTCGGCTTGCGCGGATTGGCGATGTCGAAGATGACCCCGTTGCCCGAGCAAGCCCCCGCCGCCAGCTTGCGCGAGGGGAAAACGGTGATGTCGTGGCATTGGTCGGTGCGGCTGGTGTCCTGCGTGCCCTCGCCATGATCGCCGCCCTGCCATAGGCCGGCGAGCGAACCGGTCGCATTGTCGGCGAACACCGCCGGGCTGTCGATGATGCGGGCGCGGGCGGGATCGGCGACCGGGATCTCGACCACATCGATGCGGAACAGGGCCGTCCGCGGATCGCCCGGAACGTCGCCGACGCATCCCTTCAACTCCTCGCCCTTGCGCACTCCGGCGGTGCCCGAGACATAGACGATGACGGAGCCCGTCTTGCCGTCGCCGGACACGACCGAGTGGGTATGAGAGCCACGGCAGGTCTGGACCTGGCCGACCTGCACCGGTCGCGCGGGATCACGGATGTCGAACACTCGCAGGCCACGGAAGCGCTCGGCGCTGACATCATTGCGGACGCCTTGTCGGCCGCAATCGACCCGGCCGCGGCGCTGTTCGACCGACATCACCAGGATATTGCCGACGATTGACAGATCGCCCTGGCCACCAGGACAGATGACCGAGCTGATCAGCTGCGGAGCGCCTGCTGGCTGCAGGCGGTAGAGGTTGAAGCCATGATAGTTGCCGACCGCGAGCAGGTCGCCCGAGAAGGCCATGTCGGTGTTGGCGAAGCTCAGCAGTGGGTTGCGCGATTCGCCCCCTGCGTCGGCAGCAGTGGCCGCCGCGGGAACGGCTTTGCCCTTGACCTTCTTGGCGGGTTTCTTGGGCGGCAGATCGCCCGGATTGGCGGGATCGAAAAAGCCGGTCGGCTTGGGCAGCGAGGCCACCAGCTGGAGGCCCCGGATCGCCTGGCCGGCGTTGCGAAAGCCCGGCTTCAGGCCGGTGCGTGGATCGTCGGTCAGGCCGACAAGCGTGGCCGTCATGCGCTTGATCTCGGCCTTTTGCTCGTTGATCAGCTCGTTGACAAATTCGTAGAGCGTCGGGTCGTAGGCCGAGCCGGCACGATCGAGCAGTTCCTCGGCCATGGTGACCGCCCCCTCGTGGTGCGTGATCATGCGCTGGAGGAAGAGGCGTTCGAAGGCCGGGCCTCGCGCCGCTGCCAGCTCAGCCATCTGTTCGGGCGTCGCCATGCCCATCTTGGCATGCATCGCATGCATGTCGTGGCCGGCATGGTTCATGGCGGCAGCGACCGGCTGGCCGCGCTGGGTCAGCCAGCCGCGCATGAAGCGGATCTCCTTC
>CADCWB010000182.1 GCA_902806295.1 uncultured Sphingomonas sp.
AACATCATCCTCAAGCTGTTGCAGGCGTCCGACTACAACGTCGAAAAGGCGCAGCGCGGCATCGTCTACATCGACGAAATCGACAAGATCAGCCGCAAGTCGGACAACCCCTCGATCACTCGCGATGTATCGGGCGAGGGTGTGCAGCAGGCGCTGCTGAAGCTGATGGAAGGCACCACCGCTTCGGTGCCGCCGCAGGGCGGGCGCAAACATCCCCAGCAGGAGTTTCTGCAGGTCGACACGACCAACATCCTGTTCATCTGCGGCGGGGCCTTCGCGGGCCTCGAGAAGATCATCGGCGATCGCCTGCAGGGCAAGTCGATTGGGTTCGGCGCCCATGTGGCTGCGCCCGACGAGCGGCGCACGGGCGAGGTGCTCAAGAACTGCGAGCCGGAAGATCTGCTGAAGTTCGGCCTGATCCCCGAGTTCATCGGCCGCTTGCCGGTGATTGCGACTCTGGAAGACCTGGATGAGACCGCGCTGGTCAAGATCCTCGTCGAGCCGAAGAACGCGCTGGTGAAGCAATATGCCAAGCTGTTCGATATGGAGGACGTGGAGCTCGGCTTCTCGGACGACGCACTGCATACGATCGCGCGCAAGGCGATCGAGCGGAAAACTGGTGCTCGCGGCCTGCGGTCGATCCTGGAGTCGATCCTGCTCGACACCATGTTCGACCTGCCCAGCATGGACGGGGTGGACGAGGTGCACGTCGACAAGGATGTGGTCGACGGGCGCAAAGAGCCGGTGCGGGTCTATGCGGAGAAGGCCAAACAGGGCGACGCGGCTTAGGCACTTGCGTTGTGCTCGAATGAGCACGGTTGCCGACGAACCGCCCTCAACGGGGTGACTCTGTCACCAGCGACGCTAAAGGGAGCGGCTTCGGTTCGGTCGAAAGAGCTTTCTTTGCAATCGGTTGTTCGTCGCCACCTTCTGCTGACAACGGCGCTGATTGCGCTTGCCGCCGTGGCACCAGAGCAGGCCGACGCACAGGACCTTGAGACATCCGGACCGGCCACCTGTCCACCGGAAACGCCAGTCGCTCCCGCGCCGCCGACGGGCGCGCAACTGCCATCGGTCGATCCGATCATCTGCGCCGACGAACTCAATCGCGAGACGCCGGCGCTTGGGGCCGACGATCCGGCGCTCGCCGGGTCGCTGGAGAGCGTCGCCGAGTTTGAGGCACGCTTGCGGGCGGCGGAGGCGAGGCCCGGCGACATCGCGCCCACGGCCGACCCGGAACTTGCCCAGCCGCTGCCGCCATTGAACCAGTTCGACGTTCGGGAGGTGGAACTGGCCCAGCCGGACCCGGCCGAGGCGGTTGCCGAGCTCCGCTACGCGACCCGCCTCGAAGGCCTTGCAGCTGTCGATGCGGAGACCGAGGCCGACCTCAATGCTCAATTCAGGGAATTGTCGGCCTTGCGAGATGGGGACGGCAAGGCCGCCAACGAAGCCATGCTGTCCGCCCGACTGACCGAGGACAGCAAGCTCATCCAGCGCCTCCTTCAGGCCGAGGGCTGGTACGACGCCAAGATCGACACTCGCATCGACCGTTCGCGGGCGGCAGACGGGCAGCCGGTGAGTGCCGTGCTGCTGGTCTCACCTGGTGAAAGGTACAAGCTCAGTACGATCGCGGTGCAGGCCGATCCGACCGTGCCTTCCGGACTCATCGACAAGAACCTGGCGCTCAAGGTGGGCGAGCCGATCGTAGCGCAGCGCATCCAGGGAGCGGAGGCGAACGTTGCGGTTGTGTTGCCGCAAGAAGGCTACCCCTTCGCCACGGTGGGCCAGCGTGACGTGCTGCTCGATCCTGAAACTCATCTTGGCGACTATACGCTGCCCGTGACGCTTGGCCCGAGGGCGCGCTTCGGCGGGTTCCGGACCACCGGCGACCTCGCATTCGACGCTCGCCATGTCGAGGTGCTTGCTCGGTTCGACCGGGGCGAACTGTACGACAGCCGGGATGTCGACGATCTTCGCGCGGCGCTGGTCGCGACCGGGCTGTTTACCACCGTTGCGGTAGAGCCGGAGCGGACGGGCCAGGTCAACGCCGACGGCACAGAGGTCGTGACCATGCTGGTCACCCAAGACGCCGGGCCGCCGCGGACCCTGGCGGCGAGCGCTGGCTACGGCACCGGCCAGGGCTTCCGACTTGAGGGCAGTTGGACCCACCGCAACCTGTTCCCGCCCGAGGGTGCGCTGGTCACGACGGCCGTGGCGGGCACGCAGGAACAGGGCGCCAGCGTTATCTTCCGCCGCTCCAACGCCGTCAAGCGCGACCGCACCTTCCAGACTGGCCTCGAAGCGTTGCGCAGCCGGTATGAGGCGTTCGACGCCCTAACCGGGCGATTGTTCGCGCGGCTGAGCTACGACAGCACGCCGATCTGGCGCAAGACACTGACTTGGGGCCTAGGCGCTGAGATCCTAGGCACGGTCGAAGAGGACTATAACTTCGCCATTGGCGAGCGAGACAAGCGCAAGTTCCTGATCGGCGGGATCAGCGGTCAATTGGGCTTCGACCGCAGCGACAGCCTGCTGGATCCGACCAGGGGATTTCGCGCCCAGATCCTCGTTCAGCCCGAAGGCGCTCTGAGTGATGGCTTCCGGCCTTACGTTCGCAGCCAACTGGATGGCAGTGCTTATTATCCCGTTGGTGACAGTCTGGTTATTGCCGGGCGGGCGCGGATCGGGAGCACGCTTGGCATCGATCGGTTTAATCTTGCTCCGTCCCGGCGCTTCTATGCGGGCGGCGGCGGGTCGGTGCGCGGCTTCGGCTTCCAGCAGCTCGGTCCCAAGGACCCGGACGATCGTCCGCTCGGCGGGCTCAGCCTGACCGAGGCGGCGGCGGAGGTGCGGTATCGCTTCGGCGACTTCGGCGTGGTCGGCTTCGTCGACGCGGGCCAGGTCTATGAGGAGCGGGTACCAAGCTTCCGCGGCTTGCGGACGGGCGTAGGGATCGGCGGCCGCTACTACACCAACTTCGGCCCGCTCCGCGTCGACGTCGCCACTCCGCTCGGCCGCAGGCCGGGCGAAAGCCGGTTCAACATCTACATCTCCATCGGTCAGGCGTTCTGATGAGCGACGTCGCCGCTCAATCCGGTGCATCGCCGGAGCGCGATGAAGAGACGATCGTCGTCCGCCGATACGTCAACTGGCCAGTGCGGATTGCTAAGTGGCTGCTCGGCTTGCT
This sequence comes from uncultured Sphingomonas sp., assembly GCA_902806295.1. GTDB lineage: Bacteria > Pseudomonadota > Alphaproteobacteria > Sphingomonadales > Sphingomonadaceae > Sphingomicrobium. The sequence continues at coordinate 3,188 of CADCWB010000182.1, forward strand.
GCTGGGGCTTGTCTTGCTGGCCGGGCTGGCAATCTTAGCCATCAACACCGACCCTGGCCGTCGCTTCGTTGCCGACCGCATTGCCGGCCTGGAGTTTGCCAACGGCATGAAGATCGGTGTCGGGCGGATCGACGGTTCGCTCTACGGCGCCATGACGCTGCATCGCTTCACCCTGTCCGATCCCAAAGGCGTGTTCTTTGCCGCGCCTGTTGTGCGGGTCGACTGGCGGCCCTTCGATTATCTCAACAACCATGTGGACGTGCGCAGCCTGATCGCTCCCACCGCCACCTTGGCTCGTCTGCCGGAGTTCCGGGCCACTCCGCCCAGCGACGCACCCCTGCTACCCGATCTCGACATCACGGTCGGCCGGCTCAAGGTCGATCGACTGGTGATTGAGCGACCGGTGACCGGCGAACGGCGGGTAGCTTTCATTGACGGACGGGCGCGGATCGCGGACCGGCAGGCGCAGGTCGCGTTGCAGGCTGCAGCGCTCGGGGGCGAGGGCCGCGCCGGGGGCGACCGCTTGAGCCTAAGGCTCGATGCAGTCCCGGAGGCCAATCGGCTGGCGCTGAGCGCCTTCGTCAACGCGCCGTCCAATGGAGTGGTGGCGAGGCTAGTCGGGTTGACGGCGCCGCTGCGCCTGCAAGTGCAGGGCAGCGGCGATTGGAACAGATGGGACGGTCGGCTGCTGGCCGATCTCGACAATGCGCCATTCGCGCGCCTGGCGCTCTCGGCACGGGACGGCACCTTCGGTGTGCGCGGTCCGACCCGCGTTGCGCGGTTGGTGGAGGGGCCGACCGCCGCCTTGCTCGGCCCGATCACCAACATCGCGCTGCAGTCCACCTGGCAGAACCGGCGCGCCGACCTGAACGCTCGGCTGTCGAGCGATGCCTTTACCGTGGTAGGTAACGGGGTTGCGGACGTCGGCCGCAATCGCTTCGACGATCTGCGGCTGAACTTCGCACTGCTCAAGCCCGGCGCGTTGGCGCCGAACTTGGCAGGTCGCGACCTGCGGGCGCTGGTCACGCTGAATGGCGAGCTGAGGCGACCGAAGGTCGATTACCGGATCACGGCGGCGACCTTGGCCTTTAACGACATGGGCCTGCAGGGGCTCGACGCTCGCGGCGTCGCGCGGTTCGACCGCGATCATCTGACCGTACCGATTGCTGCCAGGGCACGGGCCATCACGGGCTTGGACACTGTGGCTGGTGGCACGATCACCAACGTTAGGCTGGATGGCGACCTGGCCGTCGACTGGCCGCGGATCGTGTCCGACAATCTTCGCCTCCGGGCTGACCGGATCGACGCCAAGGCGATCATCCTCGCGGATGTCGCCAAGGGTCTTTACACCGGAGCGTTGGAAGGCCGGGTCAACGATTACCGGATCGACAGCGTTGGCATTTTTAACATAGATACGCAGGCCGATGTGAAGACGCTGGCGAATGGCGGCTTCAGCCTGGTCGGGCGGGTGCGCGCCCAATCCACCCGCCTGTTCAACGAAGGCGTGCGCAACTTCTTTGGCGGCAATCTGGTGGCGTCGAGCGATGTCGCCTACGGCGAGGATGGCCTGATCCGCTTCTCCCGCCTCCGTCTCACCGCACCGCAGCTCCGGGTCACCGACGGCAGCGGCAGCTACTCGCCGGATGGCCGCATCGACCTGCGCGCAACAGGCATTTCACGGCAATATGGCCCGGTCGGGGTGCAGGTGGGCGGTACCGTCAGCGCTCCGCGGGCGACCGTCACCGCCACCAGGCCCGGGTTCGGTCTCGGTATCGCCGGGCTCCGGGCCGAGATCCGCAGCGCCGGCAACGCCTATCTCGTGCTCGCACGGGGTCGGAGCGACTATGGCGACTTCACTGCCGATGTTGCCGTCCAGACTGCTGCCGGTCCCCTGACTATCGACATCCGCCGTGCGACCCTGGCCGGCATCACGGCGCGCGGGCGAGTTCGGCAGACCGCCGCTGGACCATTCGCCGGACGGCTGGATGCAACCGGGCAGGGGCTGGGCGGGGTGGTCCGACTGTCGGCAGCGGGGCGCTATCAACAGGCCATCGTCAACTTGCGCGCACGCAATGCCGTGCTTCCTGAACCCGCCAACATTGCCGTCGGTGCGGCGATCGTCGACGCCCGCATCACTCTCTACGATCAGCCGGAGGTGATCGCCGACGTGCAGCTCGCCCAGGCGCGGTTCGGCACCACCGACATTGCGGCTCTGCGCACGATCATCAATTACCAGGGCGGGCGCGGTTTCGCGCGCGGCCTGGCTGAGGGCACGTCCGGTGTGCCGTTCCGCGTGGCGTTCAACAGCGTGCTTCAGCCCTCGCTCTGGCGCGCTGCGCTGAAGGGCCGGATCAACGGTGTCGACGTTCGCACCGACAGCCCGGCCCGGATCGTTCCGCGCGGCAGCACTTACGAACTCTTGCCAACCCGCCTTGTGTTCGACCGAGGCAGCATGCGGCTGGCCGGCAGTTACGGTCGCGAACTGCGGTTGCAGAGCCGCATCGACGGGCTCGACATGGCGCTGCTGGACGTGTTCGCGCCTGGGCTCGGCGTCAGCGGTCGGGCCACCGGAAGCATCGACTTCGTTCAAGTCGGCAGCGCCTTTCCCCGTCTCGATGCCGGCCTGGCCATCCGCAACTTCACTCGCACAACGGCCGCATCGGTCAGCCGACCGCTGGACGTCAACCTGGTGGCGCGGCTGGCGCCCGGGGTCGGCGAACTACGCGCAGTGATGCGTACGCGCGGGACGGTCGTGGGACGGGTGCAGGCGGCGGTTCAGCCGCTCGCTTCGGGCAGCTGGACGCAGCGGATCGCCGGCGCTCCGCTGCGTGGCGGCGTTCGCTACATTGGCCCGGCCGATGCGCTTTTCTCGTTGGCCGGGCTTGTCGATCAGAGCCTTAGCGGGCCGCTGGGCGTTGCTGCCGATTTCAGTGGGCGGGTCGAGCGTCCGTCCCTGCAGGGCGTGGTGCGGGGACGCAACCTGACCTACGCCAATGCTACTTATGGCACGCGGCTGACCAATCTGGCGCTTCAGGGCCGCTTCACCGGGGAGCGGCTCCAAATCGACCAGCTAACCGCCCAGGCCGGCAGTGGCACGGTGACCGGCAGCGGTTACGTCAGCCTGGCCGCGGCCAGCGGCTATCCGGCCAATTTCGATCTGGCGCTCAACAATGCGCGGCTGGCGAACAGCGATGCGCTACGGGCCACAGCCACGGGCAACGTGCGGCTGATCAAGGCCGCCAATCAGGCACCAGTACTCAGCGGCACGGTGCGCCTGCCGGCAACCCGCTATCAGATTATTCGTCAGGGCGCGGCGGAACTGCCCGAGCTTACCGGCGTCCGCTTCAAACCGCCCCGGGGTCGCCCTAGGGTCACGGGCGACTCACCACCGCCGACCAACGCCAGCTTCAGCGACGTGCAGCTTGACCTCAGGATCGAAGCGCCAGGGCAGCTTTTCGTCAGCGGCATGGGACTGGAATCCGAGTGGCGGGCCAACCTCATCGTGCGAGGCAGCAACAGCGATCCGCGGATCACTGGAACGGTCGACCTGATCCGCGGCACGCTCGGCTTTGCCGGCCGCTCCTTCGCCTTGCAGGAAGGCCGTATCCGCTTCGGCGGCGGCGGTACGGGCGATGCCACCATCGCATTGCGGGCCGAGGAAACGATCGGCGACGTCGACGTCATCGTGAATGTTGCGGGGTCGGCCCTCGACCCGCGGATAACCTTTTCAAGCTCGCCCGGACTGCCCCAGGACGAGATCGTGTCGCGCATCCTGTTCGGCAATTCGGTGGGCCAATTGTCGGCAATCCAGGCCGTGCAGCTGGCCGCGTCGCTCAACACATTGCGAGGGTCAGGCGGCGGGTTGAACCCACTCGGCAAGCTCCGTCAGGTGGCTGGTATCGATCGCCTGCGCATCCTGGGTCCGGACGACACCGCCGGGCGCGGCACCGCGCTCGCCGCCGGCAAATACCTGACCGACGACATCTACCTGGAGGTGGTGACCGATGCCCGCGGCTTCACCGCGACCCAGCTGGAAGTCACCCTGTCGCGCAGCCTGTCGATCCTCAGCCAGGCGGGCGGTTCGAACAGCACCAACGTCAACGTCCGTTACCGCAAGACCTATTGATGCGGTGGGCGCTTGCTCTCCTGTTGCTAAGCTGCGCCTCGTGCCGCCAGCAGCGCGACTTCGACGAGCGATATAACGAGACCGCCGCCGAGCTGGAGAACAAGGCTCGAGCGCTGGATCAGCAGGTGGCGAAAGGTGCGGCCGACGACCTCAGCACGAACGCTGCCGACAACCAGGCCTCGGAATAGCTCCGGGCTCTACTCCCGCGCGCGCAAGCTAAGCCGAAACGACTTCCCGCGCCGGCTCAGCCTTCTTCTCCCCGGCAATTACCACCCGAGCTAGACCGCGGGACAGCTGCAGAGCGCCGTTCAGCCGCGCGCCCGGCGTCGCCCAGTCGCGGCTCACCAGCAGCTTGCTATCCGGCCGCAGCTTGGCCGCGCCTTTGAGCCGCTCGACATAACCGAGCAGGCCGGGGAGGTCGGGGAAGCCGCCGTCGGCAAAGGTCACCACCGCTCCGCGCGCGCCGACATCCAGCTTGGCGACCCGCGCCTTGCGGCAGTTAATCTTGGTTTCGACCACCTGCAGCAGGTTCTGCGTCTCGTCCGGCAATGGACCGAAGCGATCGATCAGCTCGGCTGCGAATTCTTCCACCTGGCGCGCTTCGTCCAGCTCGCCCAAGCGGCGATACAGGCCCATGCGAAGGTCGAGATCCGGGGCATAATCCTCCGGGATCATGATCGCTGCTTCGACATTGATCTGCGGGTTGAACTCGGACTCGCGCTCCTGCTTGCCGGTCTTCACCTCCATGATCGCCTCTTCCAGCATCGATTGGTAGAGTTCGAAGCCGACCTCCTTGATGTGGCCCGACTGCTCATCGCCAAGCAGGTTGCCGGCCCCGCGGATGTCGAGGTCATGGCTGGCAAGCTGGAATCCCGCACCCAGACTGTCGAGATTGGCCAGCACCTGCAGCCGCTTCTCCGCGGTTTCGGTGATTTGCCGATCCGGCGTAGTGGTCATGTAGGCGTAAGCGCGCGTCTTCGACCGGCCGACCCGCCCGCGCAGCTGATAAAGCTGGGCCAGGCCGAAACGGTCGGCACGGTGCACGATCAGCGTGTTGGCGCTGGGAATATCGAGACCGCTTTCGACGATGGTCGTCGAGAGAAGCACGTCATACTTGCGATCGTAGAATGCGCTCATCCGCTCCTCGACCTCGGTCGGGCTCATCTGCCCGTGCGCGGTAACCGCCTTCACCTCGGGCACTTCTTCGCGCAGCCACTCCTCGATGTCCGGCAAGTCTGCGACTCGCGGCACGACGAAGTAGGTCTGCCCGCCGCGGAAATGCTCGCGCAGCAGTGCCTCGCGAGTGACGATTGGATCCCACGGCGTGACATAGGTACGTACCGCCAGCCGATCGACAGGCGGTGTTTGAATCACGGAGAGTTCGCGCAGACCCGACATCGCCATCTGCAGCGTGCGTGGTATCGGCGTTGCCGTCAGCGTCAGCACATGAACGTCAGTACGCAGCGCCTTAAGCCGTTCTTTGTGCGTGACCCCGAAACGCTGCTCCTCGTCAACGATGACCAGGCCAAGCTTCTTGAACTTGATCGACTTGGCCAGCAGCGCATGGGTGCCGATCACGATGTCGACCTGACCCGCTTCCAGCCCGTCGCGGGTCTTCTTGGCTTCGGCGGCGGGCACCAGTCGCGACAGCCGGCCGACCTCGATCGGAAAGCCCTTCATCCGCTCGGCGAAGCTGGAATAATGCTGCCGCGCGAGCAGGGTGGTCGGGCAGATCAGCGCCACCTGGTAACCGGCCATGGCGGCAACGAATGCCGCCCGTAGTGCTACCTCCGTCTTGCCGAAGCCAACATCGCCGCAAACCAGCCGGTCCATCGGCTTGCCAGCGCCCAGATCGTCCAGCACGTCGCTGATCGCCCGCTGCTGATCGTCGGTTTCCTCATACGGGAAGCGGTCGACCATGGCGGGGTAGGCGCTGTCGGGCTCGGCCACGACTCCGGCGCGGGTGGCGCGGATGGCGGCAGTCGCGATAAGCTCACCCGCGATCTCGCGGATGCGCTCCTTCATCCGCGCCTTGCGCCGCTGCCACGCCTCGCCGCCGAGCCGGTCGAGCGTGACACTCTCCTCGCCCGAGCCGTAGCGCGACAGCACGTCGATGTTCTCGACCGGAACGTACAGCTTGTTGCCGCCGGCATATTCCAGCGCCACGCAGTCGTGCGGAGCCCGGCCCACCTGCACCTGGGTCAGGCCCTCATACCGACCGATTCCGTGCTCCATGTGCACGACCAGATCGCCTGGCGTCAGCGTGGCGAGCTCGGATAGGAAGGCGTCGGCGCTCTTTTTCCGCTTGCGGCGGCGGACGAGCCGGTCACCGAGCATATCCTGCTCGGTCAGCACGGCAACGTCCGGCGTGGTGAAACCGTGATCGAGCGGCAGGACGATCAACGAAGCCTGCTGCGTGGCGCCCAGCGCCTCCTGCCACCCCGCCGCACCTTTGAAGCTGGTCAGCCCATGATCCTTGAGCAGCCCCGCCAGCCGCTCGCGCGCTCCGCCGGTATAGCTCGCCAGGACCACCTTGTGCCCGGATTTCCGAAGCTTGCCGACATGAGCGACAACCGCTTCGTAGATATTCTCGTTCTTGGCCCGCTCCGGGGCAAAATCCCGCGCGGGGGTCACGCCGAAGTCGATCACTCGCTCGCTGGCGGGCTCGGGGAAGGAGGAGGTGAGGTGCACCGGCCGATCGGCCAACTGCTCGTCCCACTCCTTGCCACCGAGATAGAGCGCCTTCGGCTCGAGCGGGCGATAGCTGCCCGGCTCCGCCACCATCGCCCGTTCCCGATTCTCGTAATAATCGTGGATCGAATCGTAACGCGAGCCGACCGCGCCATCGACGCCGGACTCGCGAACGATCAGGTCATGCTCACCCAGATGATCGAACAGCGTGCCGAGCCGATCCTCAAACAGCGGCAGCCAATGCTCCATGCCGGCCAGCCGCCGCCCCTCGCTGATCGCCTGGTACAGCGGATCGCCCGTCGCATTGCCACCGAATTTCTCGCGATAGCGAGTGCGGAAGCGCTTGACGCTGTCCTCGTCCAGCAATGCCTCGGAGGCCGGCATCAGCGTGAAGGCCGCGGCCTCGCCCGTGGTGCGCTGGTCGGCGGGATCAAACGCCCGCATGGTCTCGATCTCATCGCCAAAGAAGTCGAGGCGGATGGCGTGCTTCTGCCCAGCCGGGAACAGGTCGATCAGGCTGCCGCGCACCGCGAAGTCGCCGGCGTCGGCCACCGCGTCGGTCCGCTGATAGCCGTTGGCACTGAGCAGGCTGATCAGCTGGTCGCGGTCGATCCGCTCGCCCGGGGCCAGGTGGCGGGTGAGCTGGCGAATGCGAAACGGGGTAAGGGTACGCTGCGTCACCGCATTCGCCGTCACGATCAGCAGCTGCGGCCCGACACGCGGGCCTTGCAGGGCGTGCAATGACGCCAGCCGTTCGGCCATGACACGCAGCGAAGGGGACGCGCGATCGTATGGCAAGCAGTCCCAGGCGGGCAGGCTGATGACCTGCAGCTCCGGCGCGAACACCGGCGCGGTATCGGCCAGGGAGCGCATCGCCGCCTCGTCGGGCACGATGATTACTGCCCGCCCGCCCTTGCCGGTGCCGTGCGCCGCTCGCGCAAGGTCGGCGGCAAGCCACGGCAGGAAGCCCATGGGCACGCCGGCCAGGGTGAGCGGCTCGCGGGTGCCTAGTATGCGTTGAAGATCAGCCACTCGTCACCGCGCGATGGGCAGGTAGTCGAGCTGCTGCATGGCCTGCATCAACTCACCTCGATAGCGTTCCGGGAACGGCTGCGTTCCGATCGCCCAGGCCATGATGTCCACGTCCTGCTCGTCTAGCAGCTCGGCGAATTGCGTGCGCTCGTCCGCGCTCCAGCTGCTTGAATGACGGTCGAAGAAACCGCCAATCATCATGTCCGCCTCGCGTGTGCCGCGATGGTGCGCGCGCCAGTGAAGGCGCTTCAGCTCGTCATCTGGATGCATCGAGCCCATGTAGGTGGAACATAGCGGCATTGCGAGCCGTGATTGTGCGGCTAGACAGACGGCATGCGCCCCGAACTGCTCAACCCATTGTTCACCGAGGTCGAGGCGCTGAAAGGTGTCGGTTCGCAGGTCGGCAAGCTGCTGAACCGGCTGGGCCTGAGCCGCCTGGTCGACCTGCTGTTCCACCTGCCCACCGGCACCATCGAGCGGGTGCGCGTCGGCGGGGCGAGCGAGGCCGTGCTCGGATCCAACGTCATCCTGCGGGTTACTCCGTTCGAGGCGCGCTCCTCGGCGGGGCGCGGGCCGACCCGCATCTACTGCTCGGACGAGGCCGGCAACGTCATCACACTGGCGTTCTTCAGCAACCCAGGCTGGGCCAAGAAGCAGCTCCCGCTGGGTGAGCAGAAGATCGTTTCCGGCCGGCTCGATCGTTATGGCGACCAGTGGCAGATGGTTCACCCTGAAGTACTGGACGTCGCCAAGGGCGCCGAGCTGTCGTTGCGCGAGCCGGTCTACCCTCTGACCGAAGGCCTCACCAGCAAACGCGTCCGCGAGATGGTGAATGGTGCGCTGGAGCGGGCGCCGAGCTTGCCGGAGTGGATCGAGCCGTCCGTGCTGTCCAGCCGCAACTGGCTGCCGTGGCGCGTCAGCTTGGCCAAGGCTCATGCCGAGCCCGGCGAGGAAAGCGCCCGCACCCGACTGGCCTATGACGAGATCTTCGCCAACCAGCTGGCCTTGCAGCTGCTTCGCCAAGTCAACCGGCGCAAGCGCGGCGTCGCGCTGCAGGGCGATGGGCGACTGCGGGAGCGCCTGCGGTTGCCTTACGATCTGACCGGGGCACAGCGGCGGGTTGTTGAAGAGATACGCGGCGATATGGCCCAGGTCACGCCGATGCTCCGGCTGCTGCAAGGCGACGTCGGTTCGGGCAAGACGCTGGTGGCGCTGCTGGCGATGTTGAACGCGGTCGAAGCTGGGGCTCAGGCGGCATTGCTTGCGCCAACCGAGATCCTGGCGCGGCAGCACCATGCCACGTTGCTGAAGGAGCTCGACCCGATCGGCTTGCGGGTTGCCATCCTGACCGGGCGGGAGAAGGGCCGGGTGCGCGACAGTGTGCTGATGGGGCTGGCGGACGGCAGCATTGACATTCTGGTCGGCACGCATGCGATTTTCCAGGATAAGGTGGCCTACCGCAACCTTGGGTTGGCCGTGATCGACGAGCAGCACCGGTTCGGCGTGTCGCAACGCCTGCTGCTGAGCGCCAAGGCGGAGCGGCCACCGCACCTGCTGGTGATGACCGCAACTCCGATCCCGCGGACCCTGGCCCTGACGCAATTTGGGGAGATGGAAGTCAGCCGCATCGACGAGATGCCGCCGGGCCGAACGCCGGTGGAGACTCGCGTCATCTCCGATGAGCGGCTCGGCGACGTCATTGAGGGCTTGACCCGGCATGTCGCGGCGGGCGGTCAGGCCTATTGGGTGTGTCCGCTGGTGGAAGAGAGCGAGAACAGCGACGCTGCCGCCGCCGAGGAGCGAGCCGCCATCCTCCGCCAGCGCTTTCCCGGTCAGGTCGGCCTGGTGCACGGTCGGATGAAGGGGCCGGACAAGGATGCGGTGATGAGGGCTTTCGCCGGCGCGGAACTGGCGGTGCTGGTCGCCACGACGGTGATCGAAGTCGGCGTTGACGTGCCCAATGCGACGCTGATGATTGTCGAAGGGGCCGAGCGTTTCGGCCTGGCGCAGCTGCACCAGCTGCGCGGTCGGATCGGCCGGGGCAGCGCCAAGTCGACCTGCCTGCTGATCCGCGGCCAGCAGCTGAGCGAAACGGGTCGGGCCCGGCTAGCGCTGATGCGGGAGACCAGCGACGGATTCCGTATCGCCGAGGAGGATCTGAAGCTGCGGGGACCGGGCGAGATTCTGGGTACGCGGCAGAGCGGCGAGGCGGCGTTCAGGCTGGCGTCCCCGGAGCTGGTGGCCGAGTTGGTGCCCGCGGCGACCGACGACGCCCGACTGTTGCTGGACCGCGATGGTGGCCTGGCGGGAGAGCGAGGGCAGGCGGCCCGGCTGTGCCTTTACCTGTTCGAACGCGATCAGGCGGTGGACTTGTTGCGAAGCGGCTAGGCAGTAAGCAGCCCATGCTTCTTCTTGCCGAGGCTGAGCTTCAGATCGCCACTCACCCGCACAATGAGGCTGGGATCGGTGACGAGCTCGTCGCACAGCCTGACCGCGCCCTCCGAGATCTTGCGCTTCGCCTCGCCATTGGATGCGCAGAACCCCAGCGCCGTCAGGGCAGCAAGGATCCCGATCTCGCCGCCGGTGGAGAGCGTCGGCAGTCCGGCCGCCGAGCCGCCGGCGAAGGTCTGGCGAGCCGTCTGCGCTGCCTCTTCCGCCGTGGTTCGTCCGTGCAGCAGCGTGGTCGCTTCGGTTGCTAGTACCACCTTGGCGTCGTTGATCTCCGCACCTTCCAGCGCTTCCAGTCTGGCGATCTCCTCGAGCGGCACGTCAGTGAAGCGGCGCAGGAACTTGCCGACATCCGCGTCCGCCGTGTTGCGCCAGAACTGCCAGTAATCGTAAACGCTCAGCCGATATCCTTCAGGTCCCTCCGAATTGAGCCAGACGGCACCGCTCTCGGTCTTGCCCATCTTGCGGCCATCGGAAGTGGTGAGCAGCGGGGTGGTCACACCGAACACCTCCGCCTGCGCGACACGGCGGGTGAGCTCGATGCCGTTGACGATGTTGCCCCACTGGTCCGACCCGCCCATCTGCAGCCGGCACCCGGCGCGGCTGTAGAGCTCGAGAAAATCGTAGCCCTGCAGGATCATG
>CADCWB010000183.1 GCA_902806295.1 uncultured Sphingomonas sp.
CCGTCGCAGATCGGGCAGTAGCGGATCAGGCCGCGGCCCATCGCATCGTCATGCAGCTCCGGGTCCATCGGCGGGCGGCGGTTGGTGAGGCCGGTGGCGAGCAGAACGGTCCGCGCCGGCTTAGCGCCTGAGCCCCACTCGGCCGTGAACAGGCCGTCCTCATCGCGGTCGAGCCGGGTGACTTTGCCGCTTTCGATCTTTGCGCCATATTTCTGCGCCTGCTCACGCATTAGCCGCAGCAGTTCCTTGCCGTTGATCCCGGCGGGGTAGCCGGGATGGTTGTGGCTGCACGGGATCCAGCTCGCTCGGCTGTCGCCGCCGTCCACCACGTGGATGTCGAGGTGAAAGCGGGCGAGGTAGATGGCGGCGGTCAGCCCGGCCGGCCCGCCGCCGATGATCAGGCAGTCATAGGGTGCATCAGTGCTCATGCCTGCGCCAACGCACAAGGGCTTGAGAGGTCCCTTGTTCCAGGCGCACACCCTGTATATACGGCCTGTATATACTGGAGAGCTGAATGACCAAGGGGTACCGGGCCAGGATCTTCAAGAGCGGCAATTCGACTGCGCTCCGTTTGCCGCGGGAGCTTGGCTTTTCCGAAGGGGAGGAGATTGTCCTCGTGCCACATGCCGATGGGACGTTCAGCTTCTGGAAGGAAAGCGAGGCTCTCAACGTCCTGATGGGCCTTTACGGCGCCTTCTCCGAGGGCTTCATGTCCGACGGCCGCGGTGACATCGAGCAAGTCGACTATGCGTGGCCGGGTTCGTCCAAGCCCAGCCAAGCCGCTTGACGCCGTGTTCCTACTGGACACCAACGTCTGCGTTGATTTCGCGCTCGCCCGGAGCGAACACCTGCGGGAGCGAGTACGCCGGTTCTATGCAAGTGGGCTCTCGATTTCCGCCATAACCTTGGCGGAGCTGCGGGCCGGTGCACGCCATCCCGGTGCCGATCCCGAGGATGCAAGGCGTCTCGATAGCTTGGTGCGCGTTCTACAACTGCGCGACTTCGACGAGCGGGCGGCCGATACTTATGGCCGGATCGCACGCTCTGCTGGTCTCAAACGACGGAGTTTCGATCAACTGATCGCCGCCCATGCCTTGGCCCTGGACCTCACGCTCGTTACTCGGGACGAACGCGACTTCGCGACCATTCCGGGTCTCAGGGTGGAGAACTGGACGAAAGATTAGGTTTGCCCTTCCGCGCCACCGTTCTCACCTTGTACCCGGACATGTTCCCGGGTCCGCTCGGCACCAGCCTGGCCGGGCGTGCGCTGGCCGAGGGCGGGTGGAGCCTCGACATCCGCAACATCCGCGACTTCGCTGCCGACAAGCATCGCAGCGTAGACGACACACCGGCCGGTGGCGGAGCGGGGATGGTGCTGCGCTGCGACGTGCTCGCGGCGGCGCTGGATAGCGTGGCCGATGGCCGGTCCTTGCTTGCCATGACTCCGCGTGGCGCTCCGCTGACGCAGGCGCGGGTGCGGGAGATGGCGGCGGGCGAGGGGGCTATCATCCTATGTGGCCGGTTCGAGGGCTTCGACGAGCGCATCTTCGAAGCGCGTCCGCTCGAGCCGGTCAGCGTCGGCGACTATGTCCTGTCGGGCGGGGAGCTTGGGGCGATGGTGCTGCTGGATGCTTGCGTTCGCCTGCTGCCCGGAGTAATGGGCGCGGCCTCCAGCGGAGAGGAAGAGAGCTTCGAACAGGGGCTGCTCGAATATCCGCATTATACCCGACCATTTGAATGGGAAGGGCGCACGATCCCCGAAGTGTTGCGATCGGGGGATCATGCGAAGATCGCGGCGTGGCGACACGAACGCGCTCTGGACGATACACGGCTACGGCGGCCGGACCTGATCGAGCGCCATGGGGGCGCATCGCAGGCACCGCCCTCTGGCGCGCGACGCGAAGATTAGGGTTAAGACACATGAACCTCATCGAGACCATCGAGCGCGAGCAGATCGCCCAGCTCACCGAAGCCCGCGCCATTCCCGAGTTCCGCCCCGGCGACACGCTGCGGGTCGGCGTCAAGGTCGTCGAAGGCGACCGCAGCCGCGTGCAGAACTTCGAAGGCGTTTGCATCGCCCGTGCCAACAAGGGCATCAACAGCAATTTCACCGTCCGCAAGATCAGCTTCGGCGAAGGCGTGGAGCGCGTGTTTCCGCTCTACTCGCCGTCGGTCGACTCGATCGAGGTCGTGCGTCGCGGCGCCGTTCGCCGCGCCAAGCTCTACTATCTTCGTGGCCGCACCGGTAAGTCGGCACGTATCGCCGAGCGCCGCGATCCCCGCACGACCGGCAAGCAGGTGGCGGCCACCGCTACCCCGCAGACCGAGACTGCCGAGGGTTAAGCGCTCGCTAGAACGGTTCCGAAAGGGGCGGAGAAGCTTGGCTTCTCCGCCCCTTGTTCGTTCAAGAGCCGTCATGCTGAACTCGCTTCAGCAACCTCCTCTCAGGCAGAACGGCGGTTCGTGCGAAGGAGTGTATCCTGAAACAAGTTCAGGACGACGAGAATTTAGAGCTGCAGCCGGCTGACCAGAATGGTGGCGTCTGGCAGATACTGCGAACGGGCATTCGGCGGGCGAGCGGCCACAAGTTCCGCAGTCGACGCTGGCAGGCTCCAGCGGGTACTGACGACCAACAGCGGCAGCGGCTCATTGCCGCGTAGCTGGAACTCCAGAACGGCGCCGTCACAGCTCCGCCCAGTGCAGGCCAGGGTGGCCGTCGGGCCTGTCGCCTTTGGGTCGAACCGCCGCAGCTGGCCGGGCGCGCCGGCGGACACCACGGCGGAACCGGGGTCGGCGACCAGCATCACGCTGTCCGCGCCGTTGGTCTGAAGCCGCACGCGCACGCGCCGTCCGCCCGGGATCGACACGATCCCAGCGGGCAGCACTCGCGCGGGCACCAAGCCGGCCTCCGGCCGGGCGGGCGCGACCCAGCGGAGCCGGTTGCCAAGCGCCGGCACTCGCAATTGCTCCCATCGGCCGAACCGCGCGAAGGCGGTGGGCAGCGGCGCACGATCGTTGACGATCGACCAGACGGGCTGCCGCGCCTGCTCGTCGACCACATACTGCAGGGTCCATTGCTGCTGCTTGTCGGCCGAATACGCTGGCACCGCCGCCGCGATCGCCCATGCGCCGACAAGCAACGCACCTGCACCAGCCAGCAAACTCCGCCTGCCCATCCTATCCACCAGCGGCTTGGCCTCCACCAGCCACGGTAGCAGCACCAGGGCGCCGATCGGCGCAAAGACCCACAGCGGCCCGCTGTTGAGCAGCTCCTCCAGCAACCCCAGCGTCGCGCCCAAGGTCAGATACAGCAACAGCGCCGCCGCAATTCCGGCGAGCGGCTCGGCCGGCTTCCACCAGCGAGCGGCCACCATGCCAAGCGCCACGATCAGCGGCGGCAGGAGGAAGTAGATCAGAGCGCCCGGAGCCACGAGCGAGAACAATCCGCCCACTATCATGAACAACAGCCAGGAGGCCGCTCGCAATCGGCGCGGTTCGAACCGCCGTGCCGCCGCAAGCAGCGCCACCGCAACCGCCACCACCCCGGCATAGACCGCGAACTCGGCCCACGGCTGATGGGCGCGCCAGAACATGCCGGGGCGAATGCTGCCGACGGCCGCCAGCCCCAACCACGCCACCCCCGTGCCCAGCACTACCGCGGCCAGCATCAGCGGCATGGCCCGCCACAGCGCCCGCCGTCGCCAGGACACGACGATAAACGCCAGCAACAACCCGCCGAGCAGCACGACCCCCACCCACATCGGCAGGGCGATCAGCCCGACCGTCAGGAAGTTCATGAATAGCGTCTCGCCGCCGACCTGAGCCGGAGCCGGCCCGCTCGCCAAGGCGGTTGCGAGTTGCAGCGTCTGGTCGCCCATGTGCTGCAGCGTCGCGCCGTCCAGCGCCTGCAGGTCGTCGCCCGCCGAATGGTAGCGGGTCTCGTTGCCGACCGGCGCGAGGTTCAGGGTCAGCCAGCCCCGGCTCTCGAAGGTGTTCACGTCCGTGAAGTTGGGCAGCTGCCGGTACGCGCTCACCGCCAGGCTGTTGGCCACCGGATGCTCCACCGACCGGGCGAACAGCCGGATCGGCGCGGCATTTGGAACGCTGGTCTCAAACATGTTGACTGGGCCGCGTACCCCGCGTGCTTCCAGGTTGATCAGGCTGTCGACCTGCCGGGCAAGCGGGTCGGCGTCGAGGAACGACCGCGCACCGATCAGCCCGAGTTCCTCGCCCTCGTTGAACAGAAACGTCACCGGCCGAGCTAATGGCTGGTCCTTCAGCAGCGCCGCCACTTCGAGCAGGGTGGCAACTCCGATGCCGGCGTCCGCCGCGCCCGGGCCCACGGGCACGCTGTCGTAGTGCGAGTTGATCAGCAGGTGCTTGCCCGTCGGCGGCCCGACCGTCACCAGCAGGTTGCGCACCCGCGCGCAGGAGGTCGCACGGCCGATCATCAGCCGGTTACAGGCAAACCGATCCGCGACCCGCGGCTGCAACCCCAGTCCGCGCAGCTCCGCCAGCAGCCGCTCCCGCACTCGATCGCTT
Source organism: uncultured Sphingomonas sp. (assembly GCA_902806295.1). GTDB lineage: Bacteria > Pseudomonadota > Alphaproteobacteria > Sphingomonadales > Sphingomonadaceae > Sphingomicrobium. Next base: position 4,543 of record CADCWB010000183.1, read on the forward strand.
GCCGCCGTGTCCGCCGGATGCGGTGCCTGGTCTCCCAGCACCCGCGCCAACCTTGCCTTGGCGCGCACTGCATCGAACTGACCGGCTGCATTCTCGGTCCGCACCGCCGGCGGGGCCGTCAGCCGGTGCGTTGCCAGCATCGCCGCCAGCAGCCCGGCGACCACCAGCAGCAAGAGAATAGCGCGCCTCATCCTGTCCCCCTTGGTGCACCCGGCCGGACGCGCCATATCGCCTTGGCCGCTGCCTTGCGATAGGGGCGTGCCAGCCAACCGGAGTGTTACCATCATGGGTTATCGGATCGCCGTTGTCGGCGCGACGGGGAATGTCGGACGCGAGATGCTGCAGATCCTGGCCGAGCGCCAGTTCCCACTCGACGAGGTGGCGGCCGTCGCCAGCGCCCGCTCGACCGGCGACGTCATCGACTTCGGCGACTCAGGCGAGGAACTCAAGGTCAAGAACCTCGAGCATTTCGGCTTCGAGGGCTATGACATGGCGCTATTCGCCATCGGCTCGGCCGGCAGCAAGCTGCACGCACCCCGCGCAGCCGCGGCCGGCTGCACGGTGATCGATAATTCATCGCTGTACCGGATGGACCCCGACGTCCCGCTGATCGTCCCGGAGGTGAACCCGGAAGCGATCGCCGGCTACCGCGCCCGCAACATCATCGCCAATCCCAATTGCTCAACCGCGCAGATGGTCGTGGCGCTGAAGCCGTTGCACGACGTCGCCAAGATCAAGCGGGTGGTGGTCTCGACCTATCAGTCCGTTTCAGGGGCCGGCAAACAGGGGATGGACGAGCTGTTCGAGCAAAGCCGCAACATCTTCGTCGGGGATCCAACCGCGCCCGCCAAGTTCACCAAGCAGATCGCCTTCAACGTCATCCCGCACATCGACGACTTCCTGGACGACGGGTCGACCAGAGAGGAGTGGAAGATGGTGGTGGAGACCAAGAAGATCCTCGACCCCAAGATCAAGGTCACCGCGACCTGCGTCCGGGTGCCGGTGTTCGTCGGTCACTCGGAAAGCGTCAACGTCGAGTTCGAGCGCGACATCTCGGCCAAGGAAGCACAGGACATCCTGCGCGAGGCGCCCGGCGTCATGCTGGTCGATAAGCGCGAGGACGGCGGCTACGTCACGCCGGTCGAGTGCGTCGGCGAATATGCCACCTATGTCAGCCGCGTCCGCGAGGATCCGACCGTCGATAACGGCCTGTCGCTCTGGTGCGTCTCGGACAATTTGCGCCA
>CADCWB010000184.1 GCA_902806295.1 uncultured Sphingomonas sp.
CCGAGCAACGCTGCAGCCTGTCGTCGGCCCTGCGGAGCATCTACGTCGCGGCGCTGGAGCACGCCTACGCGCACGGGGTCGAGGCCGTGGCCGTCCCGGAATTCGTCGCCGGCCAGGGTGGCCTGAGCAAGTGCGCGGCCGCCCACCGGGCGTCCAGGCGCGGCGAGGGCGGCGCGCCGCGCGACGACGTCACGGCACGCGCGGGGGAGCTGACGAAGGACATGCCGGCCGTGCAGATGCCGGGGGTGCGGCCGGACGAGAAAGCGGATTTCCTCGTGCTGCTCCTGAAGCGCGACCTCAGGCGGGCTGGACATTGGAAGCCTGTCTCGTACAAGCCCGCCGACGAGAGAATGATCCGCGGGCTCCTCCCGAAGCCTTCCGGACGGTGACCCGGCAGCCGCCGAAGGCCCGCGCCTCTGTGGGGATTGCCGCGAGATTGGGGGTGCGAGTCCGAGAGGGTACTTTCAGGCCCGTTTTCCCGGTGAGGCAGAGACAGCGTGGCCTGGATCGTGAAGCTGGATTTCCTGCCAACCGTCCAAGGTGCCGCCGGTGCGGCAGAGGCGCCAAGAAACCGCAAAATCCAGCAGCGGTGATTTCAATGACGGGTGGCACCTGGTCGGGCTGCGCTCGGTCAACCCGGCAAGGCAATTCACTGGCTAGGAAAATGCCCGGTGTCCAGTTCCGCGCGATGGCGGGCACTATTCTTTGGTCGCCCGCCGACCCAGGGCAGTAAAGCTGTCCACACCGATCGGGGTTCCATTCGGCAGGACAAATCGATCGATCATACGCAGAATTTCCGAGATGCTGGTCCTTGCCGACTCCGAAAGCATCCATTCGACCAACCTTTCATCGAATTCGGTGCCCGTAGTCTCCTCGCTGTCGGCTGCAGATTCGCGCACGGACGATTCGAGCAGAATTTCCTTGAGTCTGATGCGCTGCTGGCGCCGAGCCGCATTCAATAATGCGGTCGATCCTCCTGCCGTCTTCGGTGACCCAGAGCTTCGCGATATTTCGCCTTGATGACAGCCGACGAGCAACAGGAGGCGTCGGAAGACGACGCGCCTGAGCGCCGAACAGTGAAAGGGTGAAGGACAGGTCTCCCTGCGCCCACCGCTGTCTGCCCCGCCGGCGCAATTGCCCGCGCTTCATCCCACAGGAAACGGGCTGGCGGCGGGAATGGTGGCTTCACGGCCCTGGGCCGATACGGACCGAGAGCCCATCGTCCACAAAGCCGGGAATAGCCGTTGCGCCTTTTTCAGCGGCGCTTCCTGAAATTAGCTTCGGTCGTAAGTGGTCCGCCGCGGCCGTGTTGCGCAAATGCAGCGGGGTGCCACACGGGTTTCGGGCGGATTCGTGCTGTCGGCTGCAATTTTTTTGAAAGAGGCACGCGCAGAAAAGCCTCCTCGCTGGGAATGCTGGCGCCAGGGTCACCGCGCCGGTAGGGCCGACAGCGGCGCCGGGCGGAACGCGGCGCCGACCATCCGGGGAAAATCACGCTAGTGTCCTGAACCTGAAGTTCGGGGCATAGTCGGTGCTGGGTATAAGGCGTTTGACGCCTCGTGGCCGTGTGCGGCCCGATGCGCCTGGGAGGATACGTCATGCGAGATGACCTCTGCCGCTGCTGCGGCGGCTTTTCCCGCCACGACCTCGCCCGGGGCCGGCGTGCGTTCGTCGGCGGCATGGCTGCCGGCATCGTTGCCGCTGCGGCCCTGCCGGCCCGTGGCGCCCGGGCGGCCGACCCGATGCCTAAGACCTCCCTCACCCCCGACCAGGCGCTGCGGCTCCTGAAGGAGGGCAATGACCAGTTCCGCACGGACGCGCCCTTCCGCGCCGCCCAGGGACGCGAGCGCCGGGTCGAGTTGGCGCGCGGCCAAGCGCCCTTCTGCGTGCTGGTCGGCTGCTCCGACAGCCGGGTGCCGCCGGAGCTGCTGTTCGGCCGCGGCCTCGGCGAGCTGTTCATCGTCCGCAACGCCGGCAACACGATCGACACCGCCGCGCTCGGCAGCGTCGAATACGGGGTGGCCGTGCTCGGCTGCCCGCTCGTTGTGGTGCTCGGGCACGAGGGCTGCGGCGCGGTCGCGGCGGCGGTGGAGGTGGTGGAGAAGAACGCCTCCTTCCCCGGCGTGATCGGCGAGATGATCCAACCCATCATCCCGGCGGTGCTCGCCGCCCGCCGCTCCTCCGGCGGGACGACGCTGGACGCCGCGGTGGTGGCGAACGCCAAACGCGTGGCCGCGCGGCTGAAGACGCAGAGCCCGATCGCGCAGGAAGCGGTGCGCCAGAACAAGCTGAAGATCGTCGCCGCCCGCTACGACCTCGACGACGGCAACGTGGCCTGGTTCGAGGACGTTTGAAACGCAAACAGCGGGCAGGCTTTGACGCGAACTTCAGGTTCAGGACACCTTGTTGCATGGATACGCTAAGCCGCTGAAAAGGCTCAATATTTCAGAATCTATCAATCGCCACAAGTGCCTGATTCTACTGAATTCCTGCCGGATCCATGCAACAAGGTGGCCACTGTCCGCTCCAGCTCCGCCACCTTGCCCAGCAACTCACTCACAAGCGCCTTCAGCTCGGCCCGGGACAGCGCGTCAGGGTATGCGTGCAGGGCCATGGCCTAAGCGAATCAGAGCAGCGGGCTCCCGGAAAGGGAAATCCGCAGCGCCGCCCCAGGTTTTGCCCCCCTTACATCCATGCACCAACGCCGCGTACCCCCAAATCAGAGCCGGGCGGTTTTTCAACAGCCCCGGCTCGCCGGTGTCAAAAGCGGAAGCCGAAATTCCCCCGAACGCCGGACAGGTTCTCGCCGGCGATGTAGCTGACGCCGACGAACAGCTCCCCCGGATCGAAGCCGAGCACGCTGCGGCCGAGCGGGCCGAGGTCGGCGCCAATGGCGGCGCCGAGTTCGACGGTCCAGCGGAAGAGCCCGATGCCGGCGGTGCTGTAGTTGCCGACCACGAAGGTTTGCCACCGCAGTTCGGTCGTGCGGACGCGGAAGCCAAGCGGGCCGTCGATGCTGAGAGCGCCGCGCAGGATCGTGCTTTCGGCGTCGATCGAGGCTTTGCCGCGCTGCGGCGCTGCTGGCGCCGGCGGGAAGTAGGTCGCGCGGCCGCCGGCGGACGATAGTCTGACGTGGTTCACCGAGGCACCGGGCCGGATGCTCAATGCTCCCCAGCGGTGCTGGTATTCGAGTGCCGCTCCGGCATCGACCAACAGCGTATCGGCCCAGAAAGTCACGCGTTCGGACGGTAATGGCGCGGCGCCGACGGCGCCCCGGTCCAGCTTGCCCGACCAGCGTTGCGTGCCGAGGCCCGCGAACGGTGTCAGCACCAGACCGGAAGTGAGCAGAATCGGCCGTCCGATATCGAAGCGCAGCTTCCAGAGCGAGAAGTACTGTCTTTCCGCCGCCAGGGCACCCGGCACCAATCCGCTTCCCTGGGACGAAACCTGCCGCGTCACGGTCTTCGCTTCGCCGTAGCCGCCCTCCAGCCGCAGTTCTACCGGACCGAGCAGGCCGGTCCCGAACCTGAACGTGAGTGGCAAATTGTAGACTTCCAGCTTCGCGCTGGTGTTCTCTCCCGAATACTTGGCGTCACCGAGGCTGGTGAAAGCGCCGTTGCTCAACAGGAAAAGCGAGTAGGCCACATTGGTGTCGAGGCGGCCCAGCGTGCCCCTTTCGGCGGGAAGCGGCGCGGGTTGCGCTCGCGCCAACCCGGCTATACCGACTCCCATCAGTGCAAGAGCGACCGAGCGGCGCCAACGCTGCGTTGAAGTCTTCATCGCCTGTCTTCCCCAATCGAAGGCTCGTCGTCCGGCTCCGCGCAAAAAAGCCCGTCGGCCCGTGCGACGGGCCGGCGCGCTCAGGGAAGGCGGTGGAAGGGGTTCGGCAGCAGGAATGCCCCCGGCGGCGGCATTGACAAGTTGGCGGCTATAGGGCGCCTTCGACCCCGCGGCATTACTGCTCTGGCGTTCACGCTGCCGCTTGGGCGCAGATACCGTCTGAGCACGCGGCGCTGGTGCCGCCGCGACCGCCTGCTGTGGCGTCTGGGGCGGGCCCGGTCGCGCTCGGCATCGACGCCGGCCACGTGAGATCGGTGCGCAGCTATCGGGTGCGCTCCTTCGAGGTCTTCGTCGCCCAGGTCAGCGGCGCCGAGGGCAAGCAGGTCGTGTTTGGCAGCGTGCCGGCTCGCCATGCACATCCAGCACGCAGCCCAGATAGCCAGGGGCTGGCCGGGCGCCACGCCCGCCGATCGCCAGGACACGTCCCGCCTTGCCGATGGGATCGAGCATGTCCGCTGGTGCCTTGGCATGGCCAGGGGCAGCGGGCCCTCGATCCCGTCGGGGAGCGAGACGCTGCCGGGCTCGACCGCGCAGCGGAGATAGCCTCGCCAGCCGCCGCAGCGGCGGGCAGGCTGGCGGCGTTGCTTCGCAGCCTTGGGACGTACGTGTTGGGGCACTCCGGCCTGATCATCGGCTATGCGGCTGCTCGACGGAGCGACAAGCCGATCTCGACGGCGACCACGGAGGGCACGGTGCAGTGGCAGCTGCACCGCCGGATGGGCGCCAACCAGCAGATGCGCTGGTCGCCGAGGCGCGCGCACCTGATGCTCAAGGCCCGAACAGCGGTCGAGAACGGTGTCGGTGCTCGGATATGCTAACCCATTGAAATTAATGTAGATTTTGAAAACCGCCATTTGCGCTAAGTGCCTAATTCTATTGGGGATCCGATATATCCGTGCACCAACGCCCCTCATGCTGCATCGCCTCGCCCATCCGAACCGCAAGCGCCTACCCGCTCCATGAACTCCAAAACGAGCAGTAACTACCACCCGCCCGCTTCTGTTAGATTAGATGGTCACACGGGAGAAAGGTCAATGAAACGTCGGTCCATGATCGCGCTGGCCGCGCCAATGCTCTGCACCGGAGCGACACGCACTGCAACGGCGGAGGAGCGTTACGATATTCCCGATGTCGGCAACCTCGACATGGCCTTGCGCCGCTTTCGGGCGCTGCCGGGCTCGCCCAGCTACCTGCTTCATATCGGCGAGCGCGGCTCGAGCGGACGGTTCGCGCACCAGCCAAACCTCTTTCTTTTCATCGCCAGCGCGTTCAAGACCTTTGTCCTCGGCCAGTACCTACGCGATGTCGAAACGGGGCGCACCTCCCTAGACGAGCATTTACCGATCGATGACGGGATTCGCAATTTCGGCAGCCCCGTCTTCCTTTCCCTCGCCGGCACGACGACTGCGCGCTCTGTGCTTGAGGCGATGATCACCCACAGCGACAACATGGCGACCGATGCCGCGATGTTGAAGGTCGGGGCCGACCAAGTGCGGGCGCTGATTGCCGAGGCGGGGCTGAGGTCCATCCGCATCCCGGACACCACGCGCCTGTTTGCCTCCTACCTCTTCGGTGCGCCGCGCGGGACCGATCTCGGCTGGACAGGGCTGCAGCAGATCCTCACGGATCCGCCCGCTACATTCCGCGCACCGCTGAACGACGTGATCACCCTGGCCGGTACTGCGCGCGACCTCGTGTCCTGGTACGAGCAGGCGTTGCGAGGCGCGTTCTTCGAACGAGCGGAGACGCTGAGAGAGTTCAAGCGCATCCACGCCATGGCCGTGCAGATCGCCCGCGTAGCGCCCCCGGATACGCTGGTCTACGCCAAAGGTGGCGAGGTGCAGGATCTCGAGGGTTTCAATGTCAAGATTCTGGCCGGTCAGATGGCGGCCGGTGCGCGCCTGCCGGTGACCTTTTGCTTTCTGACCAACTGGGACAGCGTCGATGGCGCCTTCACCGAAGTTGAGGAGGAATTCTTCGCCGCTATTGCCGGGATCCTGCATGCCGTGAAAGGAAGCGTAACAGCCCGTTGATAAAATCGGCCGTCGTGCTCAGCGCCATAGAATATTGGCCGCATAGCTCCTATATGGCGCAATAATGCGTGTTACCCGAGACGCGGCGGCTGCTGTGGAACTCCAGCTTCAGGCAGTCGTCGAAATCGACCCGCAGGGGCCCGCCATCCGATTCACCGTTGGGTGTTCCATGGAGCCGCCACCGACGATGGGACTGCCGCGAGATTGGGGGTGCGAGTCCGAGAGGGTACCTTCAAGCCCGTTTTCCCGGTGAGGCAGAGACAGCGTGGCCTGGATCGTGAAGCTGGTGAGCATCGGGGCCGAGGGCGAAGAACACAGCACCGACGTCATGCGGATCGCCAGGCCCGGCGACCTCACTGATCTGGCCGCCTTGGGCCTCACCTTGGCCGAGGGCAAGCAGCTCCTGGCCGGCGTCCAGCGGGAGATCGTCGCCGCGCAGGCGCGGCTCCACGCCATGCGCCGTCCAGAGTGCCGCGGCTGCGGTGATGTGTGCCGGGTGAAGGACCACCGCCAGCACGCGATCGCCACGCTGTTCGGCCAGGTCACGGTCCGGCTGCCCCGCTTCCGCTGCGCCGGATGCGGCGCGGCCGAGGCGGGCGTGGGATGGCCGCCGCACGTCCGCTCGACCCCGGAGCTGGACCGGCTGCGGGCGCGGCTCTCCGCCCTGATGACCTACCGGACGGCCGCCGAGGTGCTGGCGCAGCTGTTCCCGGTGGACGCCGGCGCGGATCCCGAGACCCTGCGCCGCTGCACGCTCAAGGCCGCCGAGGCGCTGCCGATGCGGGCGGTGACGAAGCCGCCGCCGACCGGTGCCGCGGCGATCGTGGCGACCCTGGATTCGACCTTCATCCG
>CADCWB010000185.1 GCA_902806295.1 uncultured Sphingomonas sp.
ACCTTGGCGTTCCTGGGCTCCGTTACCCTGTCGATGGGCCTGCTCGAACATGCCGCACGCACGATCCCGATGGGGACGGCCTATGCGGTGTGGGGCGGCATCGGCGCGGTCGGCACGGTGATCGTCGGCATGGCCTTCTTCAATGAGCCGACGACCACCATGCGCGTTTTGCTGATCCTGCTCATCGTCGCCGCGATCGCCGGATTGCGCCTTACCGCTTGAGGTAGGGCGCGATCGCCGGGCTTTCCTCGATCGAGCGGAAAAAGAGGGCGGGCGGCAATGGCCCACGCGCCTGCTCATAGGCGAAGCCCAAGCTGAGGATCTGCCCGTCCGCCCACTTGGGCCCGATGAAGCTAAGGCCCACAGGCAGGCCTTTGACGAAGCCCATCGGCACGGTCAGGTGCGGATAGCCGGCCACCGCCGCCAGGCTGCCCGCGCCACCGCCACTGATCTGGTCGCCGTTGACCACATCGATCTTCCAGGCCGGGGCCATGGTCGGCCCCACCAGTGCAACAACGCCATGCTGCTTCAGGAGCCGGTCGATGCCGTTCGGCCCAGCTGCGTTGAAGCTGAGCTGCCGCGCCTTGCGGTAGGCGGGATCTGACGTGCCTTTGGTCTTCTCGGCCTGCTCAAATGTCTCCTGCCCGAACAACGCAAGCTCCTGCGCTGCATGGTTCTTGTTGAAGGCGATCACGTCGGCCAGGCTGCGAACAGGGATGGGCGCGGGGCTGGAGCGAAGATAGTCGGCCAGGCCGGACTTGAACTCGGTCAGCAGCACCTGGAACTCGTTGCGGCCCATCTGGCCCTCGTCGAACTCCTTGATCTCGACCAGGGTTGCGCCCTGGGCCTTGAGGACCGCCAGCGCAGCGTCGAACGGCTGATCGGTGCCGAATCCGGCCGCGAAGCGCATGACCCCGATCCGCTTGCCGCGAAGCGAGCCGGCGCGCAGGCCGGCGAGATAGTCTCGTCGGCGCCGGTCGGCCTCGGTTGTCGCCTTGTCGGCGGGATCGCTGCCGGCGATGGCGGTGAGGACCATGGCGGCCTCCGCGACGCTCGCCGTCATCGGCCCGGGAGTGTCCTGGGACGCACTGATCGGCACGATATGAGTGCGGCTGACGAGGCCCACCGTGGGCTTGAACCCGACGATGCCGTTGATCGCCGCCGGGCAGGTGACGGAGCCGTCCGTCTCGGTTCCGATCGCCATCCGGACCAGCCCGGCAGCGACGGCCGCGCCGCTGCCACTGGAGGAGCCGCACGGATTGCGGTCCAGCGCGAAGGGGTTGCGGGTCTGTCCGCCGACCGCGCTCCAACCCGAGATGGAGTTGGATGAGCGGATATTAGCCCATTCGCTTAAGTTGGTCTTGCCCAAGATCACTGCGCCCGCGCCGAGCAGGCGGGCGACCAGGGGAGCATCGCGATTGGTCACATTGTTCGCCAGTGCCAGGCTGCCGGCCGTAGTCGGCAGCGGGCCGGCGACTTCGATGTTGTCCTTGATCAGGATCGGCTGCCCAGCCAGCGGACCGCGCAGGCCAAGGGCTTGGACCCGCCGCGCCTGGGCAAGCGCGGTCGGATCGAGCGCGATCACCGACCCAACCTGAGGGTCGATCCGGCGGATGCGCTCGATGGCCGCGGCCGTGCGGCTTTCCGCTGTGTTCTGCGGTTGCGCCAGGGAGGGCGTCACCAGACAGGCGCTGGCAAGGACGGCACCGATGGATAGACGTGCTTTCAAGAACTTGGCTCCGATGAACTGGTGGCGGCAACATTCCACCACCGGTTCACCGGCACAAGCCTAGACTGCGCGGCCCTCGCCGGCGGATCCATCCGCGCCCTCGAAGCTGACATTGCGGGCCCGCTCCAATCCGTCGCGAATGACCTGCAACGCCTCGTCGCGATCACCCCAACGGCCGACGCGGGTCCACTTCTCCGGCTCCAAGTCCTTGTAATGAGTGAAGAAGTGACCGATCTGCTCCATCACGATCGGCGGCAGGTGCTCGCCTTCGCTCACGTCCTGATAATAGGGCGAGGTCTTGATCTCCGGCACGGCGAGGATCTTCTCGTCTCCGCCCGCTTCGTCCTCGAGGAACAGCACGGCGATTGGCCGGGCCCGCACGACCGAGCCGGGGAAGAATGGCCATCGCGCCATCACCAGACAGTCGAGCGGATCGCCATCATCACCCAAGGTATGCGGGATAAACCCGTAATTGGCCGGATAGCGCATCGAGGTGTGCAGGATGCGGTCGACGAAGATGGCGCCGGACTTCTTGTCCAGCTCATACTTCACCGGCTCGCCGCCGATCGGCACTTCGATCAATACGTTGACGGACTCGGGCGGGTTGTCTCCCGCCGGTACGAGATCAAGATTCACTTTGGCTCCAGAAGGATGTCGAGGGCGCCCCGCCCGCTGCCGACCTTGGTGAAGCGCGGGTAGCGCAAGCCGCCGTTCCAGGAAAGAGGCACGACCCGGACCTCCTCGCCGCGCTTGACGGTCAGGGTAGTTGGCGCCGTGCTGCCCTTCGCGGCCGTGATTCGCTCCTTGATCGCGTCTGAGCTGTAGGTTCGGCCGTCGACCGCCAGGATCGTTTGTCCGACCGTCAGCCCCGCGCGAAATGCCGGGCTGCCCCACAGGA
>CADCWB010000186.1 GCA_902806295.1 uncultured Sphingomonas sp.
CGAGCTGTTCGATCAGCGGGTGCTCAGCTTCGGTCTGGAAAGCAGCCCGCACCAGGCGACCAGCATCTTCGCGCAGATCAAATATTCGCAGGTTGTGATCGTCCTGGACGAGTTCGACCGGGTGTTCGATCCGGTGCTGCAGGCCAAGGTCGCTTCCCTGCTTAAGCTGATTTCGGATGCTCGCCTGCCGGTACGATTTGTGCTAGTTGGGGGTAATAACGCCTTTCTTGATGTGGTCCGGGAGCATCCATCCCTGATGCGCCACGTGACCCGCGTGTCCACGGCTCCGCTAGCCCGCGAGGCGGTGTTCGAGCTGCTCGACAGCTGTGCCGACCGGTGCGGCATGCAATTCTCGGCCGCTGGAAGGGAGCTCCTCGACGAGGTCGCGTGCGGGTCGCCCTACCATGCCCGCTTGTTCGGCATGCACGCTGCTTTGGCGGCGCTGCGGCACGGTGAAATCGAGATCTCCGAGCGGGCAGTGGCCGAAGGCTTGTCCGAAAGCTTCGAGGAATGGTCGTCGCTCAATGGCGAGGACGCGGCGGCCTTTCACGCCATCTGCAGCGGGGGGCGGGGCGATCCGGCGCCGTTCGTGGAACTCGCGGGGCGCATCGCCACGGCGAGCGACGATGAGCAGCCCGGCGCTCGCCCCCAGCCCGATCCCGAGGCGGTCGAAGCGGCCTTCGGGCCGGCGATCGACCGCTCTGCGGAACCCATTGCGTTCCGTGACGCGACCGCCCCCCAATATCTGATTGCGCTCCATCACCTTTCGCGGCTTTCCTCGCGCGAGCAGAAAGGCACCGTTCGTGCATAGTTTCGTTGATTGGTTCGAAGCCGTTCGCTTTCGCTGGAAGCTGGTCGCATTGTCGACGGCCGTTCTGGCCCTGCTCGCACTGCTCTACCTGGCTGTGTCGCCGCGAACCTACACCGCTCAGTCGAGCCTGCTGGTCGATACCCAGCAGACCGACCCGATCTCGGAGGGCGGCAGCCGCCCCGACAGCAATGCCGTCCGCCAGATCATGGCAACTCAGGCGGATCTTATTCGCTCGCCCACCGTAGCTGGCCAGGCCGCAGTGCTGGCCGGGCTCGACAAGGATCCGCGCTACCTCGCGCAGTGGAAGGAAGAGACCGGTGGCCGCACCCCTTATGGGGACTGGCTGACGGCCCGACTGCTGGCATCGCTCAGCGTTGCGCCCGGCAAGGACACCAACATTCTGGTGATCTCCACCACGGCCGGCGACCCCACGGAAGCTGCGCGCTTGGCGAACGGATTCGCCAAGGCGTCGGTCGCCTCACAGTACAAGCTTCGGACGGAGCCGGCCAAGGCCTATGCATCATGGCTGGAGAAGCGCATGGTGGAGGCCCGGGGCCAGGTCGCGGAACGGCAACGGACCCTGAGCGATTTCGTGCGCCGAACCGGTCTCTCGACCGGCGAGGATCTGGGGTCGGAAGGCTCGCAGATGGCGGACATGGCCGCGCAGCTCGCCAGTGCCGAAGCCCGCGCCGCGGGCGCTCGGCAGTCCACCTTCTCGGGCGCGCAGAGCCGGGGAGACGTCGAGCGCAGCTCCACCATCCAGAACATCCGCCAACAGGTCGCCGAGAAGAACGGCCGGCTGGCGGAGCTTCAGGCGGTGTTCGGGCCGGACTACCCCGACGTGCAGCGTACCCGCGCTGAAGTCGCGACCCTGCAATCTCAGCTGAGCAAGGAGCTTTCCAATGCCAGCAGCGCTTTCTCCGCTGCTCGTGAGGCGGAAGCGGCGGCAGAGCGCCAGGCGGCGGGCGCCAGCGAAGCGCGGCTACGGGCCTTAACGGCTCAGCAGCGTGCTCGACTCGAATCGAAGGGCGTCAACGTCGCGCAATATTCCACCCTGAAGAACGAGTTCGACGCAGCCCAGCGTAACTACAACACCCTCAACGAGCGGCTGTCGCGCATGCGTCTGCAGAGTGCTGTGCCATTGACGGAGGTTCAGGTGCTCGACTCGGCCTCACGCTTTCTCGCTTCCAGTTCGCCCAATCCGCGGACCACACTTGCCTTGGCGCTGCTGCTTGGCGCGATCATCGGCGCGTTGGCAGCGATCATCCTTGAATATCTGAACCCGCGGGTTCGGAGCTGGGGCGGCGTGGAGCGGCTGCTGGGGGTTCCGGTTGTCGGCCGGCTTTCCCTGCCGAAGCCGGGACCGGCGGCTCTTTCAGGAGGCGGTCACCCGCCGTTGCTCGAAGCGAGGGCTGGCTGATGCGGCTGCGGGACTTGTCGGCGGCTGCGGTCGTAGGCATCGGGAATGGCGACAGTGCAGCTGATCGTCCGGTCGGGCGCGTCTTCGAAGAACTCGGCATGCTTGAGCCCGAAGAGGTGGAGCGCATCCGCGAGCGGCAGCAGGAAACCCAGGCTCCGTTCACCGAAGCGGGCAAGGAACTCGGGCTACTCGATCAGGAGATGATCGATCGGGCTCTAGGGCAGCGGCAGCAGCTTGCTCCCGCGGACTGGCGCCGGGATGGTCAGCTGGCGCCATTGTCCGACGCGGCCGAGCCCGCCAGTCCTTATGCGCGCGAACTGCGGCAACTGCTGTCCAGCCTGGCCAAGGGGCAAGCGGTGCAGCGCACGCCGCAGCGGCTGGTCGTGGCGGGGGTCAACACCTCTACGGAGGCATCAACGGTCGCGGCGAGCCTCGCCACCACCTGCGCCGGCAGCGGCTTTCGGACGTTGCTGGTCGATGCCAATCTCGACCAGCCGAGCGTTCACCGCTATTTCGGCGCGTCCAACGAGGTTGGGCTCGTTAACCTGCTCGGCAGCGCGGAGCCTCCCCACCGCTTCGTGCAGAGCACCGCTTTCTCGAACCTGGCGGTGATCACGGCAGGACCCAGGCTGCCGAACTACTCCAGCCTGTTGTCGCGTGAGCGCGTGTTCCACCGTCTTCAGCCGGTCGCCAACAGCTTCGAGTACATCATCGCGGATTGCGGCGCGCTTTCGCCTTCCTTGGTGGGGCGGTTGAGTGCGGGCGCCGACAACGTCATCGTCGCAGTCAAGGAGCATGTCTCGTCCATGCGCGAGCTATCCTCCATGATCCACACCCTGCAGGCGGAGTCGGTTGCGAGCCCGTCGGTGCTGATGATCGGATGAACGGGCACGCCCGGCTGGGGCGGCCACCAGCCGCCCGCCCTCAACTTCCCCAGCTCAGCCGCGATCAATTGCGCTTCCACAAGCGAGCGGCCGCGGCGCTGGACGGCAGTCAGTTCAACTGGCCGATCATCCTGATCACCCTGGCGGGGGTCAGCTACAATGCGGTGCTGGCGTTCCTCAACGCGCACGGCTCATCGGTCAGCGTGTCGCTGGTGATCATCTCCGAAGTGCTTATCCTTCTGGCAGCGGCGCTGATCGTGCTGGCCGCAGGGATGCAACCGAGGGATGGGCCGCCCGCCCTGTTGTTCACCTGTTTCCTTGTGATTGCGCTGCTGATCTCGGTCTTTGGCGGCACCTGGTTCATCGGCATGGCCCGCAACGTGGCGATCATCGCCTTGTTTGCCATGCTCGGTGCCCGGCTAGGCTCCACTGGCCTCAAACGCTGCTTCTACCTTGCCGGCTTGATCGTCGGTGCCGTGCTGCTGCTGGAAATCATCTCGGTCGATCAATATGCGTCAACGTTCCAGCCCGGGTCTTACTTCCAGCAAACCCGCGGCATCGATACGGCCGACTATGACGACTCCGGCCTGTTTGCGCCCGCCCTGGGTTTCGAAGGCCGCTTTTCCATCTTCACCATCACCGGGCACCGCACTGCATCCTTGTTCCTTGAACAAGTCTCGCTGGGCAATTTCGCCGCGGTCACGTCGATTTTCATGGTCTCCAAATGGCAGGATATCGCGCGCTGGCAGCGTATCTTCTCAGTCGCGCTGATCACGCTCATCCTGCTGACGACCAATTCGCGCGCGGGCCTGGCCATCACGCTTGCAGC
>CADCWB010000187.1 GCA_902806295.1 uncultured Sphingomonas sp.
GGCAGCTATCGTGAAGAGTTTCGGGCGCCGGCAGGCGTACGAAAGTCGCCGAGGAACGAACCCGCGGGGTCTGGGCGGCGGCCTATGGGGATTTCGGTTTTCGGCTGGTCTTGGGGATGGCGCGACCAGCGCTGGCATGCGCCGATGCCGATGCGGACGGGCTGAGTTCTGCCGGTATCCAGCCGCTCTTTCGGTGTGGTCGGCGGTTGCTGGAGCCTGGCAGGGCGGCGGTGGAGGGCGATTGCGCGAGTTGTCGCGACGCCCGAAGCGCGGAAGGCGCGAGGCGTGGCGGGGCCAAGCCGTGCCGGGTCACGGAGCGTTCCTTCCGGTTGAGGTCGGCCCGTGCGGCGGTGCGCGGGGCTGGCTGCAGCGCGCGAAGGCCTCGATGATGACCATGCGCCCGCCGCAGCACGGGCATGGCGGACGCGGGTCGATCGGGTCCTCCGGCCTGTCGTTGTCGGGCGGCGCGACGGCCAGCAGGCCGCGGGCAAGCGCGAGGCCGGCCTTGCGGCTGGAGCCGGCGAGCAGGCCGTAGTGACGTATGCGGTGGAAGCCGCGCGGCAGGACGTGGAGCAGGAAGCGGCGGATGAACTCGTCGGCGGCGAGGGTCATGATCTGGTGCCGGTCGGCTTCGTCCCGGCGATAGTCCTTGTAGCGGAACGTGACGCTGGCCTCGTCGAAGCTGATGAGGCGCCGGTTCGAGATGGCGACCCGGTGCGTGTAGCGCGACAGGTAGGCGAGCACGGCCTCCGGTCCGGCGAAGGGCGGCTTGGCATAGACCACCCAGCGCTTCTTCCGGACCGGTGCGAGGTGGCGGAGAAACGCGCGCCGGTCGGCGAGTTGGGCCATGCTGCCGAAGAAGGCGAGCCGGCCCGCGTCGTGGAGCGCGATCAGCCGGGTGAGGAACAGGCGGCGGAAGAGCTTCCCCAGCACGCGCACGGGCAGGAGGAAGGCGGGACGCGAGGAGATCCACCGGCTCCTGTCGAGCGCGATGCCGCCGCCCGGCACGATCATGTGCACGTGGGGATGGTGCGTGAGCGCCGAGCCCCAGCTGTGGAGCACGGCGGTGATGCCGATCCGGGCGCCCAGGTGCTTCGGATCGGCGGCGATGGTCAGCATCGTCTCGGACGCCGCTCGGAACAGCAGGTCATAGACCGCTCCCTTGTTCTGGAAGGCGATGTCGGCGATCTCGGCCGGCAACGTGAAGACGACGTGGAAGTAGCCCACCGGCAAGAGGTCGGCCTCCCGCTCGGCGAGCCAGGTGCGCGCGGCCGCGCCCTGGCACTTGGGGCAGTGCCGGTTGCGGCAGCTGTTATAGGCGATGCGCCAATGGCCGCAGTCGGTGCAGGCCTCGACGTGACCGCCCAGGCCTGCGGTGCGGCAGTGCTCGATCGCCGACATCACCTTGAGCTGGTGCAGGCTCAGGTGCCCGGCATGTGCGGCCCGGTAGGCGGGACCTGCGCTGCGGAAGATATCGGCGACCTCGAGCGAGGTGCGCACCCGGCCTCAGCCGTCCGGCCTCACCTCCGGACCCGTGAGCCTGGCCAGCTTGTCGAGCGGGCTGGTGACGGCGCGCACCGTTCGGGTCGCGACCTTGGTGTAGAAGGCGGTGTTCTCCAGCTTGGCGTGGCCCAGCAGCGCCTGGATCACGCGGATATCGACGCCGTCTTCGAGCAGATGGGTTGCGAAGCTGTGCCGCAACGTATGCGGGCCGACGCGCTTGGCGATATCGGCCGCGTGCGCGGCCTCGACGACGATGCGATGGAGCTGGCGGGTGCTGATCGGCTTCATCGCGTGCTGCCCCGGGAACAGCCAGCCGTCGCGATGCATCACCCCCTGCTGCCGCCCGATCTTCCACCACTGGCGCAGCAGGCTGAGCAGATCGGCCGAGAGCATGGCGTTGCGATACTGCCCACCCTTGCCGCGCTCGACCCGCAGCAACATGCGCTCGCTGTCGATATCCGCGACCTTGAGGTGGGCGACCTCGGCGACGCGCAGGCCCGCCCCATAGGCGACCGACAACGCCGCCTGGTGCTTGAGACAGGTCGTCGCCTGCAACAGACGCGCGACCTCGTCGGTGCTGAGCACCACGGGCAGTTTGCGCGGATGGCTCACGCGAAACAGCTTGCGGGCGAGGTCAGGCCGGTCGAGCGTGTTGGTGAAGAAGAACCGCAGCGCCGCCACGATGCTGTTCATGGTCGGCACTGGCACGCCCGCATCGCGCTGCTCCACCTGGAACCGACGCAGATCCTCGGCGGTCGTCGTGTCGAGTGGACGACCCAGGAACGTCGCAAAGCGCCCCACGTCCCGAATGTAGTTGCGCTGCGTCTCCCGCGAAAACCGGCGCATGTGCATGTCGTCAATCAGCCGCTGACGCAGCCGGCTGACAGAGGCAGCAAGGATAGGCACGTTCATCGTTCGGCTCCTCATGTGAAAGGAGCCGCGATGCTCTGCCCGCGCCGGGCGTCGCTCAATCCAGCAGCAACGGCCGAGTCTTTACCTATACCTCACCGCGCACGCCCATCCCGCGCAGCGGGTTCGTTCTCCGGCCAGACCACGCCATTACGGCTCCGCGCCAGTAGCGGACCTTGGCCCATTGCCGGAAAGCGGACGTTCGCGGGGCCGACGCGGCGATGGCGGCATCACCCTCCGATCCGGACTTTGCGGCTGGTCGAC
>CADCWB010000188.1 GCA_902806295.1 uncultured Sphingomonas sp.
AAGCGGCTGCCGAGCTTGTTGTCGTCGGCCTCGGTTTCGCGGACGCTCTTGATGAAGTGTCCGGTCACCGTTGCGCCGAAATTCGTGCCGTCCCAATCGAGAATGCCGATCGACTTCCACTTGGGAAAGGCTTGGTCGGGACTGCCCTGCTCCGTCCCCTCGCGACTGATCTTCTGAGTACCGGTCGCGGTTGGTACGAACACGTCATAGTTGCGCAGGAAGTTGTTGTTCCAGGTGAAGCCGAACGTGCCGAGGCTGGTTCGCGCGGTGCGATAGGCGACGTTTACGTCAAACCCGCGGGTCTTGATGCTCGCAATGTTGTCCAGGAAGCCTTCGATGTTGGCGATCTGCCCGGAGCCGGAGCCCGACCGGTTCACCAGCGCGCAGGCGGCGGGATCGTTGTTGAGCACGCAGCGCTGCAGCGTGGTGTTCGCATTGATAGCCTGGATCGCGTTCTTGACCTTGATCTTGTAGTAGTTGGCCTCGAGCGACAGCCGCGGGATTGCTTGTGGGCTGAGCACCGCGCCAAATACCAGGCTCTTCGACGTCTCCGGCCGCAAGTCCCGGTTGCCGCCGGTGAGCACGGAAATTTGGGGGTTCAACTGAACATATCCGGCGGGAACGCCCTGCGACTGGCAATTGGCGAGCACCTGACCAGCAGGGTTCTGATCGGCGGAACAAGGGTCCAGGATTTCCTGGTCGAAGCGCGACGCAGTGCCGAACAACTCACCGACGGAGGGAGCCCGGAAGCCCTCGGCCCAAGACCCCCGGAGGCGCAGGTCGCGAATGGGTTTCCAGTTCACCTGCCCCTTGAAGGTGGTAGTCGAGCCGGAGGTTGAATAATCTGAGTAGCGCACCGCGCCGTTCAGCTCGAGCAGCTCAAAGCCGGGCCGACCCGACAAAAGCGGCGCGTTCAGCTCGGCATAGGCCTCATCGATGTTGTAACCGCCGCTGGTCGGCTGTGCGGGGATATCGGCTCCCAGGCCGGCAGCGACGGTCGGATCAGGATCGAAGGTCCCCCGAAGGTCGCGGTGCTCGACCCCCACGGCGATGCCCAGAGGACCACCGGGAAGATCCAGCAAGCTGCCTGACAGGTTCGCCGTCGCACCCCATAGCTTTTGTTTGCTGCGGTCGCGTTGCGTGAAGCGGACGAAGTCGAGCATCTCGGGCGTGATAGAACCGGCGCCGCCGAAGATGTTGAACGGCTCGCAGGCTCCCGTGCAGTTCGCCAGCGGCCCGAGCGCTTGTTGCAGGCGTGCCGCGTTGAGATTGCCCAAAACCGTCTGCTTGGCCTTGTTGCGCCCAACGAAGCCGTTGATGTCCCAATACCAATCCCGCCCGATCAGCCCGAACTTCCCGTCCAGGGTTGCCGTTCCGTAGGCTGTGTTGACCTTCTGGTTGTAGCGGCGCGGACCCCCCTCCACCACTCGGCGGCCGATGAAGGCGAAATTGGTGGCATCCAGCGTCACCCCGAACGGATTGAACGGGTTGGTGGCGTCAATGACGATCGTGTCGAGCAGGTTGCCGTTGCCTGCATCCGGACCGACGAACAAAGGCAGTGGAGCCGCCTGATTCTTGGACCGGCGTTGGTTGTACAATCCCTTAATCGACAGGTTGATGTCCGGCGTGAACTCATGCCGTACCGTGACGAAGCCACCATAGCGTTTCAGCGGGGTCTGGATGAAGTTGAACGGCGCGAAATTGAAGCGATCTTGCGGGCTGGTGAAGGGCCGGAAGTCAGCCACGGTCGGCGCGCGGCCAATGACCGGCGCGATCAGGGTCAGGTTCTGCCCAAGCAAGATAAACCGGCCAAGCGGCGTGCCGGAGCTGCAGGTCGCCGTACAAGCGTCGGCAAACGGTTCGGGAAACAGCGAAATATCGCGAGAACCCGAGCTAATTGGATCCTGCTTCACGAAGTTCGCACCGACCACGATCTCGGTTGGGCCCCGACCATTGCCCCAGCTCAGTTGATAGTTCTGCGACGCGCCGTCGCCCTCATCGTAGACGCCGATCTGGGCCGAGGCCTCGAACCCTTCTTGCCGCCGCTTGGTGATGATGTTCACCACGCCGGCGATCGCGTCAGAGCCGTAGATGGCCGAGGCGCCGTCCTGCAGCACCTCAACCCGCTCAATCATGCTTTCCGGAATGGAGTTGAGGTCGACCGAGCCCGGAACTCCGGAAGCCGACGCGCCGTTCACGAAGCGCAGCCCGTCCACCAGCACCAGCGTACGCCGCGATCCCAGGTAGCGCAGGTCGATCTCGGCCGAGCCAGCACCCACGCCGCCGCCATCCGGCGGATTGCCGAAGTTGCCCGAGTTGTTGAACTTGCTGTTGAGACCGCCGCCGCTGCTCGGCAGGCGCTGAAGCACATCGTTGATCGAGTTGAGGCCGGTCTTGGCGATGTCTTCCTCATCGACAAAGACGATCGGGGCATCCTGGCTCAACGGATCGCGGCGGATGCGCGAACCCGTGACCACGATCTCCGTACCTTCAGCTTCGCTGCTCGGTGACGCCTGCGCTTGCTGGACGTCGGCTGGGGGTTGCGTGCTCTGTGCCGACGCCGGCGCAGCCAAGCCAAGCGCCAGCGCGAACGAAGCCGTGGACAGACGAAGCGAAGCTTGCGTGATCGTCATTGGTGATCCCCCTGCGTCGCACCGCCCCACGGGTGCGGACTGGAGGCTGACCGAGAGAAGCTGGTTAACCCAGCAAAAAATGGCTGAGCTCGGCCGTTTCGGCGCTGCTGTGTCCTGACAGCTACACCGTTCCCGGAGCTGGTTGCGCGAGGTAGGCCAGCCGGCGAACCTCGCGGCGTCCGCGGGTGACCGTGTCCAGGATCAAGCCAGCGAAGAAGCACAAAGTCGCGACGATCCCCATGCCGGTAACCAGGATAGCGGTCGGCACCCGCGGCACCAGCCCGGTGTCGATGTACGTCAGCACGAGGGGAGTCGACAGGAGCAGGGCCGCTAGGACCAGCAGCCCGCCGACTGTTCCGAAGAACAGCACGGGGCGCTCGATCCGGTACAGCGTCACGATCGTCGACAAGATGCGCCAACCGTCGCGGAAAGTGGACAGCTTGGATGCGCTGCCCTCGGGGCGAGCGAAGTAGGTGGTGACTTGTTCGCCGACCGGCATGCGCAATTCCAGCGCATGCACGCTCATCTCGGTTTCGATCTCAAACCCGGACGAGAGAACGGGAAAGCTCTTCACGAAACGCCGCGAGAACACCCGGTAGCCACTGAAGATGTCGGAGAAACTCCGGCCGAAAAGTCCCGCCAGCAAACCGGTGAACAGCTTGTTGCCGAGCACATGACCACCCCGGTAGGCGCCCTTGACCTCATGTTGCCGGGTGCCGACGACCATGTCCAACTGATCGGCCAACAAAGCATCCACCATCGCTGGTGCGGCAACTGGATCGTAGGTCAGGTCACCGTCTGCCATGATATAGACGTCGGCGTCGATGTCCGCGAACATGCGGCGGACGACGTGACCCTTGCCCTGTTGCCGCTCTGTCCGGACCACCGCACCGGCGGCCCGCGCAACTTCCAGGGTGCGGTCCCGGCTGTTGTTGTCGTAAACGTACACGGTCGCGCTGGGCACCGCAGCCTGGAAGCCGGCCACCGTCTGCGCGATGGCCGCCTCCTCATTGTAGCACGGCAGCAAAACCGCGATGCGCGGTTGTTGCGTCATGGCTCCCCCAATTTGTCGTCCCGGCCCCAACGCCGGAATCCGCCTTCTGCCTCACGTGGGTTAAGGAAGGCTGGCCCCGGGTCAAGCCGGGGCTCAACGATCAGGCGCCGGCCTTCTTGGCCTTCTTGGTCGCGGGTTTCCTGCCCGGCTCGTCTTTGGCAGGCTCGGCCGGCTGCGGAGTTTCCGGCTCCGCCTCGACCGCACCCTTCGCCGGCTTGGCCGGCTTGGCCTTCTTGGCTGGGCTCACCTCCGCTGCTGCTTCAGCTGTTTCGGAGACAGGCGATTCTGCGGTCGCGGAGGCCTTCTTGCCCTTGGCCTTCTTGGCCGCTGGCGCAGCTTCGGCCGCATGATCGTGGCCGCAACCCGGCCCGTGCACATGCCCTTCCTCGCTTTCAAGGTCGGCCTCAATCTCCGCGCGGGTCGCAGGACGATCGGTAATCTCCGCCTTCTCGAACAGGAAGTCGACGACCTTGTCTTCATAGAGCGGCGCACGAAGCTGCGCGGCCGCCATCGGCTCGCGCTGGATGAACTGGACGAACTTCTCGCGCTCGGCCGGCTCATATTGCTGTGCCGCTTGGGCGATCAGCCGGTTCATCTCCTGCTGACTCACTTCGATGCCGTTGGCCGCGCCGATTTCCGACAGCAGGAGGCCCAGGCGAACCCGCCGCTCGGCGATCTTGCGGTAATCTTCGACCTCGTTCTGGATCTCGGCCATTGCCGCGGCCGGATCCTGTTCGTGACCGGCCTCATGCTCCAGCTGGGCCATGATGTTCTTGAATTCAGCATCAACCATCGATGGCGGCACTTCGAAATGATGCGCCTCTGCCAGCTGATCGAGCAGGCGGCGCTTCATGTGCGTCCGGGTCAGCCCGTTCAGCTCCTGGCTCTGCTGGTCGCGGAGCAGGCCCTTCAGCTGCTCAAGATCCTGCAGACCGAGCGACTTGGCAAACTCGTCGTTGAGCTCAAGTTCCCCGGCCGTGTTGACCGCCTTGACGACGACATCGAAGGTCGCCGCTTTGCCCTTCAGGTTCACGGAAGGATAATCCTCGGGGAAGGTGACGTTGAGAGTCCGCTCTTCACCGGTCTTGGCCCCGACCAGCTGGTCCTCGAAGCCCGGGATCAGACTACCCGAGCCGATCTCCACCGCCATGTCCGTGCCAGTGCCGCCTTCGAAGGCGACGCCGTCGACCTTGCCGACGAAGTCGATCACGACTTGCTCGCCCTGGGCGGCGGCATGGCCTTCGCCAGCATCGCTCCAGCGCTTTTGGCCAGCGGCCAGCTGATTGAGCTGTTCATCGACCTTGGCCGCGTCGATTTCGGCCGTCAGTCGCTCCAGTTTCAGGCCCTCGATCTGCGGGGCCGGCACGTCAGGCAATGCTTCAAGGCTGACCGACACCTGGGCGTCCTTGCCGGGCGCATAATCGTCCGCCAGCTCGACCTGCGGCTGCATCGCCGGGCGAAGCTTGTGCTCGCCGAGCAGCTTCTGCACGCCGTCCTGCACGGATGCGTTCAGCGCATCGGCATGGAGCGATTCGCCATGCATCTTGCGGATCAGATTGGCCGGCACCTTGCCGGGGCGGAAACCGGGCATCCGGATCTGCGGCGCGATGCGCTTCACTTCCTGGTCGACCCGGGCGTCGATATCCTTGGCCGCAATGGTCAGCTTGTAAGCCCGCTTCAGGCCCTGGTTCTCGGTCTCGACGCTCTGCATGGTTGATTCACTATCCCAGTTGATCTGATGCCCGGCCTGGCGGCGGAGAAATGGTGCGCGCGGAGGGACTCGAACCCCCACATCTTTCGACAACAGGACCTAAACCTGCCGCGTCTACCAATTCCGCCACGCGCGCGCGGACCCTTGAAGGCAGCGCGCCTATAGCAAGGCTGGGGCTTGGGGCAAGACGCGCTGGACAGAGCAACCGAACGGCAAGCCGAGCGGTTATGGTGCAAAGGAGTTTTCCGATGCAGCAGCTTCCTCCCTTTCCCGACGACGCCCCGGGCTACGAGCCTGGCAACCCCGCACCCGGCACCGAGCCGGTGCAGCCAAGCGAGCCCGGCCAGCCGACCGAGGTCCCGACAGAGGCGCCAGGCACCGCTCCTTCGATCGATGTGCCTTCGCCTTCCAGCCCCGGCAGTGATCCCTCGTCCACGCCGATCTCACCGATCGGCTGATGGCCACGCGTCCGCCTGAGCCGGAGGTCCCGCCTGCGGAGCCCGGAGGACCGGAGCCGCCGCCGCCACCAGATCCGGTCGCCTTCTAGCTGGCTAGATGCGCTCCGCCCGGCAGAGCAGCCGATGCACTGCCTCCTCGGCAAGCAAGCCGATCGCCGCGCCCGCGATGACGTCCGTCATATAATGCTTGGAGCGGACCACCTGGACCACGGACGCAAGGCCAGCAAGGCCGAACCAGGCGTGATAGCTGCCGGGATAATGCCGTCCGAGCGCACGGGCGACGGCTACCGCCCCTGCAGTGTGCCCTGACGGGAAGCTGCTGAAGTCGCTTTCGCGCCGCCTACCTTCGGTGAGCTCATATTCGCCGCTCTCGGCAGCTGGGACCGGACGAGTCCGATCGATCATCTCCTTGATGACACCTCGGAATGCAGTGGCGAGCAGGTGCGATGCCAGCACTCGCGTCCCCGCGCGGAGTGTCCGCTCATCACCCATTAGGAGGCCGGTGGCTATCACGGCACCCGATGCAGCATAGAGGGGTTCCTGGTCGGTCAGGTCGCTGGCCGCGCCAATCGCGCGAACGAAGCCGTGGTCGGCCTGGGGCAAGAAAACGTCGGCAACGACCGCATCCGCTTCTTCCAGCGGGTTGTTTGCATCGACGTCGGGAAGGGAAAGGTCGCTCATGCCGGCAACAACCGGAGGCCGAAGCCTTACGTTCCCCAGTCCCTCTCAGCGTCGGCGCTGAGCCGAGGTGACCATGGCCTCAAAGTCAGGCAGCGCTGCTGGATAATAGTGCGAGCGGGCTGCATCGAGCATGACCAGCCACAGCTTACCATCGATCACCGCGCCGACCGCCCGGCCCTTGCGCCAAAGCTCATCGCTGTCGAGGTGCTCGTAATCATACTGGAAGCCCGGCGCCCCGAGGAAGGTTCGGGGGGTGAGTGCCAGCGTACGCCAATCGACGCTGCCTCCTTCCACTCGGTACAGAGTCTCGATCAGCGAGGCGACCTCAGGCGCCGTCATGTTGGCGCGAAACTTGGGCACTTGCCGGTCGGCCTTGCGCTCCTGCCGGATGATCCGCTTGTCGTCGCTCAAGCCGGAGACGAAGGTAATCCCGTCGAGATATGGGCCGTTTAGGGTCCAGTCCTCAACTTGCCGGATCTCGAAGAACCCGCGACGGCTGGCGCGATTCCATTCACGCGGCGCAACCACAGTCATCGCACCGCTGCCAACTGATACCGTGCGCGCGGGCCGAACCAGCGAATAGGCGCCGAACCCGCCATACCCGCCTCCGTCAGCGCAGGCGCTCAGGGCCAAGGTCAAGGTGGCAAGAGCAAGAACAACAGGCTTCACGTCGTGCCTCCTAGCTGACCAGCATCTGCCGGACGAACGGCGCATCGGGCGCATTCGGGGCGAGACTGAGATAGCGTTGCAGCGCGGTTCGGCCTTCCGCCGGCCGACCGGCCTTCATCAGGTAGATGCCATGCCACCGCCAGGCGTCCGCCGGTGCATCGGGGAAGGCCACGGCAGAAGCGTAGCTCAGCGCCGCCCGGTCATGATATTTCTGGCTGTTACGCAAGCGCAGCGACTCACCTTCATGGAAGCGCAGCAGCCCGTTCCAGCCGTCTTGGGCCAGCGACTGGATCACATACTGAGTTGCACCCGCGTCGTTGAGCTTCACCTGATCGTCGAGCAGCGTCGGCCGGATGCCCGACAGAGCCGCCAGATAGCGCTCCCGGCCGCGATCGTAGGCACGCCCGGGCACCGTCAGCTCGGCCGCGGAGGCGCGCAGGTCGACCATGCGGGTGCGCGGCGCGGGATGGGTGGAGAAAATAGAATAGCCGCGGTCGGGGCGTTTCCGGCGAACCTTGGCTGATAGTTCGATCTCACCGATCAACTGCTCCCACGTCTCGGACATGGAGAGCGGAGCATAGCCGGCCTCGGCGATGAGCCTAACGCCCAAGGCATCGGATTCCGCCTCCAGCTGCCGATTGTAGCGCAGCAGGGTGAGGATGGTGCCCAATTGCGCGAGCTGGGCCAGGTCGCCGGTGTAGACCCCGGCTGCACCGCCGGCGATCCCGCCGAGCATGCTGGCGAAGCTCAGCACGTCCGACTTCCGCCGTAGGTCGCGATACTGGCGAATTTGGTGCTTGAGCAGGAAGTGCGCGCTTTCGTGCGCAATCACGCCAGCCAGTTGCGCCTCATCCCGCATCCGCAGCAGCAGGCCGGAAAAGATCACGGTGAAGCCGGTCGGGAACATGACGGCGTTGAATTCGGGGATGCGCGCCAGATAGATGCGCATGTCACGTGCGGCCGGACCGCCAACCTTGCCGATCAGGCCCTGCAAATAGCGGTTGAGCCCCGCATCCTTCATCAGCAGGTTGGAGCCGGCGACCTCCTCTTCCACCCGCTGCATCTGCTGCCACATGCCAAGCTCGTCCCGGTCGGTCGGGCGATAGCCGGGACCGATCAGCGGCTGCAGCGACGATGGCGCGATTCGCGCGTCCGCTACCCCGGTGGCGGAGGCGGCGGCGAGCGCTGCACCGGCCGCGATCAATTGACGACGGCTAAGCGCGGTAGTCATGAGCGCGCCCGCTGCGCTCGACGAACGTCCCGGCCCGGCTTCATCCGACCGAGCAGCCGCTCGACCATCTGCGCTGCACCGTCGGGCGAACGGATGTCACCCATCTTGATGCCGGCGATCTGGCTGCCAGTCTGCAGAACGTTGAACCAGACGACCTCGCCGGTGCGCAGGTCCACCAGACTGGCGTAGGCGAATTGCCCCGCCCCGCCGATGTTTGGCGCGCAGAAGCCGACAAAGCAGCCGGCGATGCCGAGCACCTGCAAGGCAACCCGGCCTCCGCTCGCGAAGCTGTCCTCAGCGTGCATGAACAGCGCATAGTCGTAGCCGGTCCTGCGGCCGAACTCGATCGCATCTTGCCCCAATGTATATTCAAGCCCGCGCCGCCGCTTGGTCGGCAGCGTGTAGCCCGAGTATTTGTGGAGGGCGATCGACTGGCTGACCGCCGCATTGAGACGCTCCATCTCGGCCACCTGTTCGGCCGACAAGCCCGGCAGCGAGTCGCGGCGCTCCAGGACGAGCGTCTTGCCGCCACGATCGGCCTGCTGCGCTCGTAGTGCGGCAATGACGTTGGCACGAGCCTGCTCGGTCCAATCGGCGCGCGCCTCGGGCAAGCCGCCAGTGGTCACCGAACTCACCTGCACGTCAGGGCGGAGCACCAGCAGCTTATAGTCGCCCTGCGGCGGCGTGAACTGCAGGTCGGCGAACTGCCGGGTTTGCACGCACCCGCTGGTCGCCAACGACGCGGCGACGGCAGCGAGAAGAAAGGAACGGCGCATGCGTACTTCTCCGGTCAACGACAGCCTCCAGCCTCCGGTCGGGCTGGATAAAGTCTTCCAACATCAACAGCTTAGTTGAGCGGGATTGTTAAGAACCGAAGCTTTCCACAAGATGAACGAAGGTCGCCATCAATTTATCGACAGCGAGTGCCCGCGGCCCCCTCTAGGCAACGTCCATCGACCGTATTCGGCGGGATGCGCAGACTGATCATCGCTCCTAATGTCGGAAGTATGTCGACGGTGTCGACCGCTTCGGTGCGTACCGCGGCCTGCTGGCCCTTGCGCCAGAACAGGATCGGAACACGGCGATCATAATCCCACGGGCTCCCGTGGGTGGCAACATAGCCGGGGCTCGGCTTGGCAATCGGACTGACAAACTCCCTCAAAACCACATAGAAATCGCCCGAGCGCGCCGGATCGAACGAAGCACGCACCCGCTGGATGATGGTCCACTTGTCAGGCTGTCCCTTCGGCAGCGGCGTGGCGGCAAGCTGTTGCGCGGTGTAGACGTCATGGACCTGCGGATGAGCCTTGTACCGGGCCACCGCTGCCGCCAGCACGCGAGCGCGGTCGGCCGCCGGGAGTGCGCGGTCCAGCCAGACGTCGCCGCTGATCCCCTCGCCCTTGAGAACGCTGGCCGTTCTGCCGAACTGAGGCGCCAGCAGCTTGCCGAGTTCCGCGGCGGCTAGTGCCGGGTCGGCCCGTGCTGCCGTAGCGACGCCCTGCTCGCGCAGCCGCTCGGGAATGTCCATGCCGCCGTGGTCGGCCGACAGAACCACGGCATAGTTCACGCCGCTGGCATCAAGCCGGGCAAGGAAGTCGCCGAGGTCACGATCGAGCGCCAGCATTTGCAGGCACATTTCCTGCCCGCCGCTACCGAATGAGTGGCCGACGTAATCCGTCGCCGACAGCCCCACCGACAGCACGTCCGTCGCCTGGCCGCGGCCAAGTCCGAGCTCTCCGGCCAGCGCAGCCGAAGCCGCCAACACTGCGGCATCGAATTGCGGATGAGCCCGCACGAACCGGGTGTCCCCCGGCGCCCGCGCCAGCCCGCCCGCGCCGACCCTGAGGCTCGGCG
The DNA here is from genome assembly GCA_902806295.1 of uncultured Sphingomonas sp. Classification (GTDB taxonomy): domain Bacteria; phylum Pseudomonadota; class Alphaproteobacteria; order Sphingomonadales; family Sphingomonadaceae; genus Sphingomicrobium. The sequence continues at coordinate 10,292 of CADCWB010000188.1, forward strand.
AGACCGCGTAGTTGCGCGCCTTGGCCAAGCAGATCGGCGGCGCGGTAAGCCCCGGCTGCTGGGCAGCAAGGCTCTGCGCGAAGACGGTGTTGAGCGCCTGAATCGAACGCGGCGAAGCCCGGCCGGCCAGATCGGTAGTCCAGCTCTTGCCGTCCCAATACCAGCGCCCGTCCGCCGCTCGCCCGCTCATCATCACTGCAGCCCGGTCCTTGCCGGCTACCGCAACGTTGCGGCTGGCGGGGCTGACCAGCTTGAGGCGGTCGCCAAGGGTGGAGACCCGCAGATGCTCCGGGCTGACTTTGTAATTGGCGAAGCTGGTGTTCGGCTGCCGCTCGTCCTCCGAGCAGTAGATGTTCTTGTCGGCCCGTGCCGCGCCCTGATCGATCCAGGCATTGGCGATGATCCCGGTCGCGGCAGGGTGTCGCCCAGTCAGCAGCGTCGAGTGCCCCGGACAAGTCTCGGTCGCCGCATGGCTCTGGTACCCGTTGGCGAACAAGGTGCCCTCGCGCGCCAACCGAGCGAAGCCGCCGGTGAAGAACGGCCGGTAGGCCTCGAACAGGTCGGAGGAGAGCTGATCGACCGAAATGGCGACGACCAGCTTGGGTGGAGCAGGCTGAGCAATGGCGGGAGGGGCCACGAAGGCAGCAGCGAGGAGAAGGATACGCATCAAGACTCCGTCATTGCGAGCGAAGCGAAGCGATCCAGTGCCTTGCTTGCTTGAGGTTACTGGATTGCCGCGTTGCTGCGCTCCTCGCAATGACGAAATCAGCCGTCCAGCTTGGCCCGCAACCGTTCATTCACCAGCTGCGGATTGGCCTTGCCGGCCATGGCTTTCATGGTCTGGCCGACGAAAAAGCCGAACAACTGCTCCTTGCCGCCCTTGTACTGCGCGACCTTGTCGGCGTTGGCAGCCAGAATCCTGTCGATCTTCCCGTCGATCGCGCCCGTGTCGCTGGTCTGCTTGAGCCCGCGGCTTTCAACGATCTCGCCCGCGCTGCCGCCCTCGTCGAGCATGATCTCGAACACC
>CADCWB010000189.1 GCA_902806295.1 uncultured Sphingomonas sp.
GCTCGTCCGGCGATGCGGCCGCAGGGCTTCGGCCAGGGTGGTAGCGGGCTCGAGGATCTCGGCTGGAACGACATGGGCTATGACTCGCCCAAGCCGTCCCTGGTGCCGGTTGGCGACGGCGATGTCGCTCAGATGTCCCGCAGTCCGCTGGCCGGTCTGACTCCAGTTTCCCCAGTTCACGATCAGCAGGCCGAGATCGAGCAGCGCTTCACCTCGCGCGAGGCCGAAGAGGCTGAGTTCGATGAAGGCTATGAAGAAGAGGAAGAGAGCGTAACGGCCTCCTTTGCCTCGCTCGCCGCCCCATACGCCGACGACACTGATGAGGAGGCCGAAGAGGCTCAGGACGCCGACGCCCTGGAACTCGAGGACGCCCTGGAGCTCGAGAATTCCCTAGAGCTCTCTGCAGAGTTGGCCGAGGGCGCGGAAGTCTCGCCCGAAGTTTCGCCTCCCGCGATGGTGGTGGATGCGCATGCGCCCTTGGTGCCGTTCGCGTCGGCTTTCGAGCGAGCACAACGCGAAGCGAAACCTGCCCTCGAGCAAGCGCAGCCCGAGGCTGAGCCAGTGCTTGCGATGGAGCCTGGGCCCCAAGTCGATCCGGAGCCCGTTGTGCTGGCACTCGAGCCTCAGTCGGTCATCCCGCCAGCACCAACACAGGCGCCGAGCGCCCGGACGGAGCCGCTGGCCAAGGGCAAAGCCGCGTTTACGCTGCGGCTCGACCCCGCGCGTCACCTCAAGCTACGGCTGGCCTGTGCCGTAACCGGCCAGTCAGCCCAGCAACTTGTTACCCGAGCGTTGGACGAACTGCTCGCCTCTATGCCTGAACTCGAGGCCATGGCGGAGCGCGCACCAGCCGAGCGGATCATACGAAAAGGATGATGGCCATGAACATGCTGCGAGCGACCACCGGTGTCACCGCCCTCGCAATCGCGGGCATGATTGCGGGCTGCGCAAGCCCCACGACCGGCTTGTCGGCCAACGCCAAGAAGATAGATGCCGGTGAGATCGGCCTCGGCACTCGCGCGCAGATGGCGCTCGCCTCAGGCGACGTTCCCGGTGCGGTAGGCTTTGCCGAACGGGCGGTCGAGAAGACCCCGAGAGATGCGACCTTCCGTATCCTGCTGGGCAATTCCTATCTCGCCGGAGGTCGCTTCGCTTCAGCCGAAGCCGCTTATCGTGATGCGCTGAAGCTTGACCCCGGTCAGGCAGCGGTCGCGCTGAAGCTGGTGCTGGCGCAGATCGCTCAAGGCAAGAACGAAGCGGCGCTTTCGATGCTCGACCAGTTACGCGGCTCTGCCGAGGCGGCCGACATCGGACTAGCCATGGCACTGGCCGGTCAGCCCGGCAATGCGATCGCCTTGCTGGATGAAGCGGCTCGCCTCCCCGGCGCGGATGGCCGCACTCGGCAGAATCTGGCGTTGGCCCATGCGCTGGCGGGCGATTGGGACAGCGCCCGCGCCATTGCCGGTCAGGACGTTCCGGCAGCGGAGCTGGACGCCCGCATCGCCAGCTGGATGCAGATGGCGAAGCCTGGCCAGGCATCGACGCAAATCGCGGCCCTGATCGGCGTGACGCCTGCCGCCAGCGATCCGGGTCAACCGGTTCGACTGGCGCTGGCTGACAGCGGACAGCGTTTGGCGGCGGTTGAGCCGGTATCGCAACCAGCCCCACAGATGCAGGCGCAGCCCGAGCCTGCCGTGCAGATGGCACAGGCCGAGCCGGTGTCGGTTCCCGCTGTGGCGACGGTCATGAATGATCCAGCCTTTGCCGCTCCCGCTGCTCCGGTAGCAGTCGCGATGGCCGATGCGCCCGCGCCACTGCCGGACATGGCGCAAACCCTAGACTCGCTGCGGACCGAGCCGGTGCGCGCTTCCGGTTCGTTGCCGAAGGTATCCGAGCTTCGCCGTGCTGCCGCCGTCCGCTTTGGCAAGAGCAAGGTCGTGGTCCAGCTTGGCGCCTACGGGTCACCCAAGTCCCTGCAACAGGGCTGGAGCAAGCTCGCCAAGCGCCACGGCGCCATGACTCGCTACACTCCGACCACCGCGCGCTTCCAGGCGCCGATCGGAACCGTCTACCGCCTATCGCTCAAGGGCTTCGCCAGCGACGGGGAGGCACGCCGGATGTGCGAGCAGCTAAAGTCTGCAGGTGCCGCCTGCTTCGTCCGCTCGGTTGCCGGTGACACGCCGATCCGAATGGCGTCGCTCTAACCGGCGACCAGCAGGTCGAGCACCGCCATGCGGACGGCAACGCCGTTCGCGACCTGGCGCAGAATGAGCGACCGGGGACCGTCGGCGACTTCGTCGGCGATCTCGACCCGACGGTTCATTGGACCAGGGTGAAGCACCACGGCGTTAGGAGCAGCCGTTGCAAAGCGCTCGGCGGTCAGTCCGTAGCGCGCGAGATATTCTCCCGGTGCGTCCCCAAGATCCTCGTTGAGACGCTCGCGCTGCACGCGCAACATCATCACGGCGTCCGCGCCATCGATGGCCTCGTCGAGTGACCTGCCGCCAGCTAGGTCGTCGGGCAAAAGCGCTGGCGGACCGGCCAAGCGCACGCTCGCTCCCAGCCGAGCAAGCAGCTTGGCGTTGGAGCGGGCAACCCGGCTGTGGCGGATGTCGCCGCAGATGGCCACGGTCAGACCACCGAGTTGCCCAAAGTGCTGCCGCAGGGTGAGCGCGTCCAGCAGCGCCTGCGTGGGGTGCTCGTTTGTGCCGTCGCCGGCGTTGATGACGGGGCAGCCGATTAGTTCCGCCACCCGATCGGCCGCACCATCCTCGCGATGACGAATTACCAACGCGTCCGGCGCCATCGCGCCGAGCGTACGAGCAGTGTCGGCCAGGGTCTCGCCCTTCTTGACGCTGCTGTGTTCGACCGACAGCGTCAGCGGCTGAGCTCCGAGCCGGGCTGCGGCCATCGCGAAGCTCATCGCCGTGCGGGTGCTGTTTTCATAGAAGAGGTTGAGTACGGTGCGGCCCGAGAGCCGTCCGGCGCCGGCCTGCTTATTCTCGGCGAATAGCTCGGCAGCGTCGAGCAGGATGGCGATCTGTTCGTCGCTGAGGGAGTCGATGGAAAGCAAGTGCACGGCGAGGATTGCTAATGGGCTCGCGGCAGGTTGGCCAGCGCGTCGATCGCCCCTTGCAGAATGTGCGCGGCGGCAAGCTTATCAACCGCATCGGCCCGCTTGGCCCGGCTGACGTCGGCCGCGATCATCGCGCGCTCGACGGCCTGAGTCGACCAGCGCTCGTCCCATAGCAGCACCGGCAGCCCAAGCGGCCCCAGGTTGCGTGCAAACGCCCTGGTCGACTGGGTGCGCGGCGAGTCGCTGCCGTCCATGTTGAGGGGTAGTCCGACTACCAGACCGGCAATCCGCTGCACGGTGACGAAGGTGAGCAACTGTTCGAGATCGTCGGTGAATTTGGTGCGGCGGATTGTCTCGGCCGGTCCCGCGAAGCTCCAGCCGGCATCGCAGACCGCTAGGCCGATCGTCCTGGTGCCGACATCCAACCCTGCGAGCTTGCCGCCGTCCGGCAAGGCTGCCGCGAAGTCGGCGCCGGAAGCCGTGATTAGCGTCGCCATGCCGCCAACCGCCGCTCCGCATCTTGGCGGATGTTGGCCCAGAACAGGGCGTAATCGTAAACATGGTAGTTGTTGCCCGGGAGCACGAAGGGACCGATGTCCGGGACATCGCCAGCGATCAGCAAGAAACCGTTGTCGCAGCGTGCCCCGACCGCGCCGACCGCCAGGGTGGCGTCGACCAGCTTAGGATCGGTCGGCACCAAGGTGCCGAGATTTGCGCTCGCCGGGGCAACACCGTTGCGGGTGCCGGTGAGCGGATTGACGCACAACATGTCTTCGCGCCGGCGCGAAGAGCCGGTGAAGCCGGTCGATCCGTTGTAAACGTCGGTAATCAGGTCGGTGTTGGCCGGCTCACCGAAGCTCTGCCAGCTGAGAATGCAGCGCACCTGATCCGCCCGCTCGCAGGCGCCGAGCCCCATTCGCGGCACGTCGGTCGCGACCGAAACCGGCCAGCCGACCACATAGGCCGCAAGGATCCGGTCCGCGATCGGGGTGCCGGCCACCCTGTCGCGCAACAGCCGGGTGAGGTGCAGCGCGCCCTGGCTGTGGCCGGCAAGGATGATCGGCAGCGCCGGATCGGCCTGCGCCAGGAAGCGATCAAAGGCGCGGGCGACATCGCTATACGCCAGCTCGAGGGCAGCTTGGGCATCTGGGCTCTCGTCTAGGAACGCACCAAAGGCGGCCTGCCGGTACTTGGGTGCGTAGATCGCGCCGACATTGTTGAACGTGCTGGCCTGGCTGCGGACGAACAGGGCTGCCCGATCCTGGCTTTCGCGGTCGCCCAAGAAGCCGTTCCAACGGTCGCGCTTCAGGTAAGTAGTTGGATGAATGTAGAAGACCGAGACGCGGCTGGGCACGGCCAAGGGCGGCGGGGTGTCGCGCGGCCGCCACTCGGCCGGGCTAGGTGGTACCGTGTCCGGCAGCGAGAGCCAATTCTCCGTCTTGACGTAATCCGGCCCGCTCTGCGGAGGCGGTGCCTCGAACTTACCCTGGGGGATCGTTTGGCTTTTCAGCACATTCCCGCCGAACTGGTAGATGGCAAAGGCACCGGCGACCACGATCAGGGTCAGGCCGAAGATGAGCAGGAGAAAGCGGCGAGCGCACATAGGCGGCGGGCGTTAGGGGAGGGGCGGTCCCCGGGCAACCCGGCCGTTAGGGCGTCAGCCCTGGTCGGCCCGATCACGAGGCCTGGCTCCCGTATCTGTTCACTAGACGTTCAAGGCGCTGGGTGGAAGTAAGCTCTTGGGGGCGGCGTGTTTTTCGGAGATTGAGCATGTTCTCCCGAGTTCGTCTGGCCGCTTTAGCGGTGGTTGGTTCCGCAGCCCTGGCCGGCTGTGCGACCTATGATCCTTACGGGCACAGCGGTGTGTCGGTCGGCGTCGGTACCGGTTACGGCTACGGCAATGGTTATTACGGCGGTTACGGCTCGCCTTATTATAGCAGCGGCTACGGGTACGGCTCGCCCTACTATGGTGGTGGGTACAATCCCTATTATGGCTGGAACAACGGCTATTATTACCCGGGCACCGGCTATTACGTGTACGACCAGTACAGCCGGCCGTACCGCTGGAGCGATGCCCAGCGCCGTTATTGGGAGAGCCGGCGCGACCGCCGGATCGACAATCGCCAGGTGCAGCAGAACTGGCGCGACTTCCGCGTGGAGCGCCAGGGAGACCGCCGTGCCTACCGGGTGGAACGCCGTGAGGATCGGCAAGCGGTTCGCAACGGCACCGTAACTCGCGAGCAGTATCGTGCGGATCGGCAGGTTGATCGCCGGGCTTACCGAGCGGATCGGCAGGAGGATCGCCGGGAACTGCGGCGGGAGAACCGCCGCGATCGGCGCGAAGGTCGCCGAGGCGACGATTAAGTTGTAAAAGGGTCGCTCCTTGCCGAGCGACCCTTTTTCTTGGGACGGGCCGGCCTGACGCTTGCCGCTGGCGGGGGCCGAAGCTATCGCCGCCCGCTATGTCCGTCGATACCGCCACCGTGCGGCACATCGCCAAGCTCGCGCGGCTCCAGATGAGCGACGCCGAGACCGAGGCGCTGGTTCCTGAGCTCAACAACATCCTCGGCTGGGTCGAGCAGTTGGGTGAGGTCGACACCGATGGCGTTGAGCCCCTGACGGCTGTCATCGACCAGCAGCTGCGCTTGCGCGATGACGCTGTGACCGACGGCGGCGTACGCGATGCCGTACTGGCCAACGCCCCGGACGCGCAACATGGGTTCTTCGCCGTGCCGAAAGTGATCGAGTGATGGTGACGGCAGCCTCCACTTCCGTTTGCCCTAAGCTTGTCGAAGGGCTGTCCTTGTACTTGGGGAAGGGCAGGGCTTCGACAGACTCAGCCCAGCGGGTTCCTGATGTCTGAATTCACCTCCAAGACCATAGCCGAGCTGCGCGACGGCTTTCGCGCGGGGGAGTTCTCGGCGCGCGAGATCGCCGAGCAGTTCAACGCCGCGGTGGCCGGCGCCCGGGCGCTCAATGCCTATACCGTGGAGACCCCCGAGGATGCGCTGGCCTGCGCCGAGGTCGCCGATCAGGGGCGGCGGTCGGGCGAGCTGAAGCTTCTTTCCGGCATTCCGCTCGGCATCAAGGACCTGTTCGCGACCGCCAACGTGGACACGACGGCCGGCAGCAACATCCTCAAGGGCTTCAAGCCCCCATATGAGAGCACCGTCAGCGGCAACTTGCGCGCGGCCGGCGCCGGAATGCTCGGCAAGCTCAACATGGACGAGTTCGCCATGGGCTCGTCGAACGAGACCAGCGCCTTCGGGCCGGTGCTTTCGCCCTGGAAGCGGAGTGATGGCGGCAATGCCGCGCTGACGCCGGGCGGCAGTTCGGGTGGATCGGCCGCGGCGGTTGCGGCCGGGATCGCTCCGGGCGTAACCGGCACCGACACTGGCGGCTCGATCCGGCAGCCTGCGGCCTTCACGGGCGTCTCGGGGATTAAGCCGACGTACGGCCGTTGCTCGCGCTGGGGCATCGTGTCGTTCGCCAGTTCGCTCGACCAGGCCGGGCCGATGGCGCGGACGGTGCGGCACTGCGCCATCTTGCTGGAGGCGATGGCCGGGTTCGATCCCAAGGACTCGACCTTGCTCGAACTGCCCGTACCGCAGTGGGAAGCGGCTTTGTCGAGTGATCTGAAGGGTAAGC